>NZ_QTKI01000133.1:0-11332 GCF_010820945.1 Rhodopseudomonas sp. BR0C11 | reverse complement strand
GGCATGATGGTGTCGCCGACCAACATCAAGGCGCTCGGCAACGACACCGACCGGCTTGCGGTCGGTGTCGTTGCCGAGCGCCTTGATGTTGGTCGGCGACACCATCATGCCGGCGCGATCCGACAGGATCGCCGGCAGCGCGGTGTCGGGATTCTTCAGCTTCAGCGTGACCTGCAGCGGGCCGGTGACTTCGACGCTGTCGACGCTGGACAGGTCCGGCTTGACGTTGGAGCGCTGGTCGGAGCGGTTGCGATCGAGGTTGAACTTCACCGCCTCGGCGTCGAGCGGCGTGCCGTCGTGGAATTTGATGCCTTCGGAGATGTCCAGCACCATGACCTTCGGATCAGGATACGACCACTTCGCCAGCCCCGGCTTCGGCTTCAGGGTGTCGTAGTCCCACTCCACCAGGGTGTCATAGATCGTCCACAGGATGCTGTGATCAGAGCCGGCGCCGCCGGTCGCCGGATCGAGCGACGACGGATTGGCGGGCGCAGCGACCTTCAGGATGCCACCGGTCTTGGCGGCGAGCGCCTGCCCCGGCAGTCCAAGCACGCCGGTCGCAGCCGCGCCGCCAAGCAGCGCCAGAACCTCGCGACGGCGCAGCGTGCGTTCACCGAAATCGATCACGCGCATGTTGGTCCTCCCATGATTGTTGTGTTTTGTGCTTGTCGTTGATCGGGCGGCGGACCGTCGGCGGTCGCGAAATGACAGGCGACGCGATGCCCCGGCCTGACTTCACGCCACGCCGGTACCTCATCCGCGCAGCGCGGCTGCACCGATGGGCAGCGGGTACGAAACCGGCAGCCGGACGGCGGCGCGACCGGACTCGGAATCTCGCCTTCGAGAATGATGCGGCGGTCGACCCGCAGATGCGACGGCAGCGGAATCGGTTCGGCCGACAGCAGCGCGCGCGTATAGGGATGCAGCGGATGCTCGATCACGTCTTCGGCGGGGCCAAGCTCCATCAGCTTGCCCAGATAGGTGACGGCGATCCGATCCGAGATGTGCGACACCACCGAGATGTCGTGAGTGATGAACACGTAGGTGAGGCCGAACTCGCGCTGCAGGTCGGCAAACAGGTTGAGCACGTCGCCGCGGATCGAGACGTCGAGCGCCGCCACCACCTCGTCGCAGACGATCACCTTGGGGCGCAGCGTCAGCACCCGCGCGATGTTGACGCGCTGCTTCTGTCCGCCGGAGAGCTGGTGCGGATAGCGATCGGCGGCTTCGGGCGACAGGCCGACGCGCTCCAGCGCCGCGATGCCGCGGCGGCGGCGTGACGCCGCATCGCCCTCGCCGACGATCTCCAGCGGCTCCATCACGCTGTCGATGATCGTCATCCGCGGGTTGAGCGCCGCATTGGGATCCTGAAACACGATCTGATAGTCGCGGCGATGCTTGCGGAACGCCCTGGCGCCCAGCGCGGCAGGGTCGACGCCCTGATGCAGGATCTGCCCCTCAGTCGGCTTCAGCAGTGACACCAAAGCGCGGCCGAGCGTGGTCTTGCCCGATCCGGATTCGCCGATGATGCCGAAGGTCTCGCCGGTGCGAACCTCGAAATCCATGCCATCGACCGCCTTGACGGTGTCGTGGCCGTCGCGCGTCGGAAACAGGATACGCAGATCGCGCACCGCGATGACATCGCTCGGAGACGCGGACACGGGCTCGGTCAATTCACTGCTCCCGGCAAGGCCAGTTCGGTCGCCCGCCAGCAGCGGGCATCATGGCCGGCATCGACCGCGACCATCGCCTGCTCGCGCTCGCAGCCGGCCGCCGCATGTGCGCAGCGCGCGCGAAACCGGCAGCCGGCCGGCATCGCATTCGGCGACGGCACCCGTCCGGGGATTGACGACAGCACGCCGCGTCGGGCGCTGAGCCCCGGCAGCGAACGAAGCAAGCCCGAGGTGTAAGGATGGCGCGGCCGCATCAGCACGTCGTCGACCGGCGCGTCTTCGACGACTTCCCCGGCATACATCGTGATCATGCGCGTGCAGGTTTCGGCGACGACGCCGAGATCATGGGTGATGAAGATCAGCGCGGTGCCGGTACGCTCGCTCAGCGACCGCAACAGGTCGGTGATCTGCGCCTGCACGGTGACATCGAGCGCCGTCGTCGGCTCATCGGCGATCAGAAGCTTCGGCTTGCAGATCAGCGCCATCGCGATCATCACGCGCTGCCGCATGCCGCCGGAGAGTTGATGCGGATACTCGTCGCAGCGCCGCTCCGGCGCCGGAATACCGACTTCGCGCAGCGCCTCGATGGCGCGGTCGCGACCCTCGGCGCGGCTCACCGGAAAATGCACCCGATAGGCTTCGCTGATCTGATCGCCGACGGTGAACACCGGATCGAGCGCGCTCATCGGCTCCTGGAAGATCATCGCGATATCGCGGCCGCGCACCGCCCGCATTCGCCGCGGCGACAGCTTCAGCAGGTCGACGCCGTCGAACACGATCTCCCCGCGTACCTGCGCGTTGTGCGCCGGCAGTAATCGCAGCAGCGACAGCCCGGTCACCGTCTTGCCGCAGCCGCTCTCACCGACCAGTCCGACGCGTTCACCGGGCGCGATCGAGAAGCCGACGTTGCGCGTGATCGGCAGCGAACCGCCGGCGGTCGCGAACGACAGCGACAGATCGCGCACCGAAAGCAGCGGCGCTGCGGCATTGCCAGGCACGGCTGCACGATCCAGCGCAATGGTTTGACTGGCCGACATCACGACACGTCAGCTCACAAGGCCGCAAGCAGCTACAGCAATAGCCGAAGCGATTTGCTTGAACTCGGAGGCGTGCTGCGGCGCTGCGGATAGTGAGCGCACCTTCGCCCCGACATTTCGGGTGCGGGTTCGCATCTGCGCGAACGTCATCGCCATCTACCTCCCTTGATCCGCAGCGTGCGCATGCGGTCCGTCGCCTGTCCGGCTTTGGCGCCGGTATCTGTCCGGCGACGGCGAGGCCATCAAAGGACACCGGTTGTCGATTGTCAACAATCGACTGTCACGCTACGAATGAGAACCAGCACGCGAACCGCCGCGGGGAGCCGAGGAGACAACATGGCAGCGACAACCTATCGCAGGGCCGCTGGCGGCGATGAGGCCGCACCGGTGGGGCGGTTCTCTCTGCGCACGCTGCCGGATCAGATCGCCGAGGAGCTTGGCGCCGACATCGTGTCCGGGCGTCGTAAGGCGGGCGAACGCCTAGTCGAGCTCGACCTCGCGCGTGACTTCGGTGTCAGCCGCGGCCCGATCCGCGAAGCGATCCGCATTCTCGAACGACGCCGTCTGGTCGAGCTCAATCCGCGCCGCGGCGCTTACGTCAAACCGCTGTCGCTGAAATCCGTCGCCGATCTGTTCAACGTCCGCACCGCGCTGTCGATGCTGGCGGTGCGAACGATGGCAACCTCGCCGATCGAGAGCTTCGTTGATACTCTGGCGCGGCGCTGCGATGAGCTGAATGCAGGTGTCGAGATCGACGATCCGCTCAGCTTCGCGCGTACCACGACGCGCGCCGTGCGCACCATCGCGCGCGGCTCCGGCAACGAGCTGCTGGTCGAACTCCTCGCCGACCTCGCCAACCAGACGGTGTGGACGACGATCTGGAAATCACCGCTCGACTATCAGACCCGCAAGATCCGCCGGCAGAGTGCCGACCTGATGGCCTCGACGCTGCGGGCGATCCGTCAGCGCCGCCCGAATGCGGCCGAGACGCACTATCGCGAACTGCTCGAGGGTGACCGCGACCGGGCGCTTGCGACGCTATCGCGAATGCGCGGCGAAGCGATCGACTTCAGCGGGATTGCGGCTGCGGAGAGCGCCGGTATTGCAGAACGTTCGGCCCGCTCTTCGGGACGTCCAGTCGCTCAGCCCTGATGACAGCCCATCCGTACGCCAAATGACGCTTCGCAAAGCTGGCAGCGTCGTCACCGACAGCTACATAACGCCTTGAATTTACTCATTAATAGCTACTATTTCTAATTGACGGACTGGTCCGTTAGCGACACATTTGGCGAGTTCCACTCGGAACCAGCTACCGCAACTTTCGGTTTGCGGTGCCCTGCTGCCAGACGGCCGAGGCCCCTGCCTCCCATAAACGCCAGCGCGAATCCCTCTCTGACGCCGCCCCGGCAGCGTTGACCTGCCTATGCACAAGGAATCTTTCATGGCCCACACCCCTGCGGAGCTCGAAGCGCTGCTAATGCAGCGATCGATGTCCGATCCCGAGCTTCTGGCCGCCACCGAAGCTGCCGCGGATTATCGGATCCTGCCCGACGCCACCGTGATCAAGATCGGAGGCCAAAGCGTGATCGACCGCGGCCGTGCTGCGGTCTATCCGCTGGTCGAGGAGATCGTCTCGGCGCGCAAGGACCACAAGCTGCTGATCGGCACCGGCGCCGGCACGCGCGCGCGGCACCTGTATTCGATCGCGGCGGGCCTGAACCTGCCGGCCGGCGTGCTGTCACAGCTCGGCGCTTCGGTCGCCAGCCAGAACGCCGAAATGCTCGGGCAACTGCTCGCCAAGCACGGCATCTCGTCGGTCGGCGATGCCGGGCTGTCGGCGGTGCCGCTGTATCTTAAGGAAGTGAATGCCGTCGTGTTCTCGGGCATGCCACCCTACGGCCTGTGGATGCGCCCCTCCGCCGACGGCGTGATTCCGCCGTATCGCACCGACGCCGGCTGTTACCTGATGGCCGAGCAGTTCGGCTGCAAGGCGATGATCTACGTGAAGGACGAGAACGGCCTTTACACCGAGAACCCGAAGACCTCGAAGAACGCCACCTTCATTCCGAAGATCTCGGTCGACGAGATGAAGGCCAAGGGCCTGCACGATTCGATCCTCGAATTCCCCGTGCTCGACCTGCTGAAGTCCGCACGCCACGTGCGCGAGGTTCAGGTCGTCAACGGCCTGGTGCCGGGCAATCTGACGCGCGCGCTCGCCGGCGAGCACGTCGGCACCATCATCACCGCGAACTGAGGATCGACCATGGCTGATACCAACCACATCAAGCACGTCGCCTCGCCGCTCGCGCGCCAGACGCTGCTCGACAGCAATCTCACCCGCCCGGTCGCCGGCAAGAAGCCGATCCGCATCCTACCCTGGCTGCAGGTCGTGAAGATCGGCGGTCGCTCGATCATGGACCGCGGCCCCGAAGCGATCCTGCCGATCGTCGACGAACTGCGCGCGCTGCTGCCCGAGCATCGCCTGCTGATCCTCACCGGCGCCGGCGTCCGCGCCCGGCATCTCTACAGCGTCGCGCTCGATCTCGGCCTGCCGGTCGGTTCGCTCGCACCGCTGGCAGCCAGCGAGGCCGGACAGAACGGCCACATCCTCGCGACCATGCTGGCGCCGGAAGGCGTATCCTATGTCGAGAAGCCGACCGTGGCGAACCAGCTCGCGATCCATCTCAGCGCGGCGCGTGCGGTGGTGGCGAGCGCCTTCCCGCCCTACCACAACCACGAATTCCCCGGCGCGCGGCTGCCGCCGCATCGCTGCGACGTCGGCGCCTTCCTGTTGGCGGATGCGCTCGGTGCCGCCGGCCTGACCATCGTCGAGGACGTCGACGGCGTTTACAGCGCCGATCCGAACGCGCCCGGCGGCGACAAGGCCAAGCTGATCGCCGAGACCAGCTATGCCGATCTCGCCAAGCACGACGGCACCCTGCCGCTCGACCGCGCGCTGTTCGACGTGATGGCCAATGCGCGCCACATCGAGCGGGTGCAGGTCGTCAACGGCCTGAAGCCCGGCAAGCTCACCGCGGCGCTGCGCGGCCAGCATGTCGGCACCTTGATCAAGACCGGCGCGCAGCCGGCCTGACCGTTGCGACACGGAGGCGCGCAGCTTTTGATGCAGCGCGCTTCCATCTCTCGCCGCTTTTGCTATCCTGATGACGGTGCCGCGCCGTAAGCGCCCACCGTCGTCAGGAACGAGGGTTCCAACCATCTGCAACTCGACCGCATTTTCTGCGGGTCGAAGGTTGGAGCCTGCATGATGTCGATCGCACGCGCCCGGCGGGCCGCGATCATTTTGATCCTTCTCGGAATTTCCACCATCGCGGCCGGCGCCGCGGAGCCGAGCGGCTGCACGGCGTTCAAATGGCCGATCGATCGGGAGCGCGCCAGCCTGACCGCGCCCGACAAAACGCAACTCACGTCCGGTCCGACATTAGACGCGCTGCCGACGCGCGCGATCGTGCTGGCGTTGAAGCCGGCGGCCGAAGCTCCTCTGCCGAAGCCGCCCGAACGCGGCTCGGCGCCGGAGCGTTTCGCCGGCTTCGTCCGCATCAAGCATGTCGGCAAGGCCGGCACCTATACGGTGGCGCTGCCGGCGGCGGCGTGGATCGACGCCGTGCAAGCGAACCGCACACTGAAGCCCAGCGGCTTCAGTGGCGCCACCGATTGCGAGGGCGTGCGCAAGCTGGTGCGCTACGAGTTCGCCGCAGGTGAACTGCTGCTGCAACTCAGCGGCGTCAGCTCCGAAACGATCGCTCTGGCGATCCTGCCGGTGGAGTGAGCGATGCCGATGGCCCAAAACCAACGCCGCGTCCCCGCCGATCCGGTGCAGCCCGAGCGCGCAAAGCGCCTGACAACGCTCGACCTCGGCAACGAGCCCGAAGGCTTCGTCGACGAATTCACGCACTGCTTCACCGGCGAATGCCGGGTGAACGTGTTGCAAATCCTGTTTCGCATCAATCAGGTCCTGACGCAGAACGCCGACCTCGCGACGCTGGTGTCGATCATTCTCGACGGCATGCGCCAGCAGATGCGGATGCAGCGCGGCGTGATGATGCTATACGACCGCCACTCCGACGCGATCTTCATCCACGACAGCTTCGGACTGACCGAGGAAGAGCGCGGCCGCGGCATCTATGCGCCAGGCGAAGGCATCACCGGCAAGGTGGTCGAGACCGGCAAGCCGATCATCATCCCGCGCGTGATCGACAGCCCCGATTTCCTCGATCGCACCCGCGCCCACAACAAGGGCCGCAAGCAGGACAAACTGGCGTTCTTCTGCGTGCCGATCGTGCTCGCCCAGAAGGTGGTCGGCACCATCTGCGCCGAGCGAGTCTATATGAATCAGCGCCTGCTGAAGCAGGACGCCGAACTGCTGGCGATGGTCGCCTCTCTGATCGCGCCGGCGGTCGAGCTGTATCTGATCGAAAATGTCGACAAGGTGCGGCTGGAGACCGAGAACCGGCGCCTGAAAAGCGAGCTGAAGCAGCGCTTCCGCCCGGCCAATATCATCGGCAATTCCAAGCCGATGCAGGAAGTTTACGCCATGGTGCACAAGGTGGCCTCGACCAAGGCCACCGTGCTGCTGCTCGGCGAAAGCGGCGTCGGCAAGGAGCTGGTGGCGAGTGCCCTGCACTACAACAGCCCGGTCTGCGACGGCCCCTTCATCAAGGCGAACTGCGCGGCGCTGCCGGAGGCGCTCGCCGAAAGCGAACTGTTCGGCCACGAGCGCGGCGCCTTCACCAGCGCAGTAGCGACCCACAAGGGCTATTTCGAGCAAGCTTCGGGCGGCACGATTTTTCTCGACGAGGTCGGCGAACTCAGCCTGCCGACGCAGGCCAAGCTACTGCGCGTGCTGCAGGAACGGACGTTCGAGCGGGTCGGCGGCGCCAAGCCGGTCAAGGTCGACGTCCGCATCATCGCCGCCACCAATCGGAACCTCGCCGAGATGGTCGCTGAGGGCACTTTCCGCGAGGACCTGTTCTATCGCCTCAACGTATTTCCGATCACGATCCCGCCGCTGCGCGACCGCGGCTCCGACGTGATCACCCTCGCGGACCACTTCGTCACCACCTATTCGGCCGAAATCGGCAAGCCGATCAAACGGATCTCCACGCCTGCGATCAACATGCTGATGAGCTATCACTGGCCCGGCAACGTGCGCGAGCTTGAGAACGTGATCGAACGCTCGGTGATCCTGGCCGAGGAAGGCGTGATCCACGGCTACGACCTGCCGCCGTCGCTGCAGACGCCGACCGAGACCGGCACCGGCTTCAGCGGCACGCTGGAAGACCGCGTCACCGCAGTCGAATACGAGATGATCGTCGAGGCGCTGAAAGCCTCCAACGGCAATGTCGGCCAGGCAGCCACCGCGCTCGGCCTGACGCGGCGCATGCTCGGCCTGCGGATGGACCGGCACGGCCTCACCTACAAGACGTTCCGAACCGCAGGGCTGCGACCAAGGAACTGACGTCCGCTCGCCCGATGCGTTGAAGACTCTGACGGCGGCTCTGACGAGCCGCCGTTTTGCGTTGGCGGAGGGCTCCTCCGCAATCCACCGCCGGGTAACTCTTGTCCCTGAAATCTACGCCTGACGTAACTTTTGCCGCGCCCGGCACAAAGGAGCAGGAAGTTACGCCGTGCGTCACGCCTCCATCGGAATTTACGCATCCAGAACATTTCCGCAGCGAGCGCGCGCCGCGACCAGAGATCGATCCTTCTCGTCCACTCATCGGCTCGCCGCCGCAGCAGCCGAAGTACTCGATTCCATGGCGCTCGCTGCGATTCGTGATCACGCCGCAACGTTACGTCATCGTCGACGCATGCGAACGCTTAGCATCCTTCTCGCTCGGATCTAACGCGCTTTTGCCACTTCGCGTACTTCCGATTCAGCACTGCGCAATACGCACGCGTTGGCACGTCCGTTGCTCTTAAGGATGGCGAGGCGATGGATCACTCATCGTCCCGTCAATTCATCGCAGGAGCTTCGGACCATGACCCGCAAGGTGGCGATCTACGGCAAGGGTGGCATCGGCAAATCGACGACCACTCAAAATACGGCGGCGGCGCTCGCTTACTATCACGACAAGAACATCTTCATTCACGGCTGCGACCCCAAGGCGGACTCGACCCGCCTGATCCTCGGCGGCAAGCCGCAGGACACCGTGATGGACACGCTGCGCACGCTCGGCGCCGAAAAGGTGACGCTCAACAACGTGGTGAAGAGCGGCTTCAAGGACATCCGCTGCGTCGAATCCGGCGGCCCCGAGCCGGGCGTCGGCTGCGCCGGCCGCGGCGTCATCACCGCGATCGATCTGATGGAAGCCAACAAGGCCTACACCGACGATCTCGACTTCATCTTCTTCGACGTGCTGGGCGACGTGGTGTGCGGCGGCTTCGCGATGCCGATCCGCGACGGCAAGGCGCAGGAAGTCTACGTCGTCGCCTCCGGCGAGATGATGGCGATCTACGCCGCCAACAACATCTGCAAGGGCCTCGTCAAATACGCCAAGCAGAGCGGCGTGCGGCTCGGCGGCATCATCTGCAACAGCCGTAAGGTCGACGGCGAGCGCGAATTCCTCGAGGAGTTCACCTCGGCGATCGGCACCAAGATGATCCACTTCGTGCCGCGCGACAACATCGTGCAGAAGGCCGAATTCAACAAGAAGACCGTCACCGAGTTCGATCCCGCCGCCGATCAGGCGCTCGAATACAAGCAGCTCGGCGCCGCCATCATCGACAACAAGGACTTCGTGATCCCGAAGCCGCTGACGATGGATGAACTCGAAAAGATGGTCGTGAAATACGGCCTGATGGACTGATCTGCGCACCCGCGCCTGACGGCGTACTTCCCGCACGAGGACAACAAGATGCCATATCACGAGTTCGACTGTTCGAAATGTCTCCCCGAACGTCAGAAGCACGCCGTCACCAAGGGCGCGGGCGACAATCTGGCGACCGCACTACCGCTCGGCTATCTCAACACCATCCCGGGGTCGATCTCCGAGCGCGGCTGCGCCTATTGCGGCGCCAAGCATGTGATCGGCACGCCGATGAAGGACGTGATTCACATGAGTCACGGCCCCGTCGGCTGCACCTACGACACCTGGCAGACCAAGCGCTACATCTCCGACAACAACAACTTCCAGCTCAAATACACCTTCGCCACCGATGTCCGCGAAAAGCACATCGTGTTCGGTGCCGAGGGCCTTTTGAAGCAGAACATCATCGAGGCGTTCAAGGCCTGCCCCGACATCAAGCGGATGACGATCTACCAGACCTGCGCCACCGCGCTGATCGGCGACGACATCAACGCGGTCGCGGCCGAGGTGATGGAGGAGATGCCAGACGTCGACATCTTCACCTGCAACTCGCCCGGCTTCGGCGGCCCGAGCCAGTCCGGCGGCCACCACAAGATCAACATCGCCTGGATCAACGACAAGGTCGGCACCGTCGAGCCCGAGATCACCTCAGATTACGTCATCAACTATGTCGGCGAATACAACATCCAGGGCGACCAGGAGGTGATGCTCGACTATTTCACCCGCATGGGCATTCAGGTGTTGTCGACCTTCACCGGCAACGGCACCTATGACGGCCTGCGGGCGATGCACCGGGCACATCTCAACGTGCTCGAATGCGCCCGCTCCGCCGAGTACATCTGCAACGAGCTGCGCGTCCGCTACGGCATTCCGCGGCTCGACATCGACGGCTTCGGATTCGAGCCGCTGTCGCAATCGCTGCGCAAGATCGGCATGTTCTTCGGCATCGAAGACCGCGCCGAAGCGATCATCGCCGAAGAGACCGCGCGCTGGAAGCCGGAGCTCGACTGGTACAAGGAACGTCTGAAGGGCAAGAAGGTCTGCCTGTGGCCGGGCGGCTCCAAGCTGTGGCACTGGGCGCACGCCATCGAAGAGGAGATGGGCGTCAAGGTCGTCTCGGTCTACACCAAGTTCGGCCACCAGGGCGACATGGAGAAGGGCATCGCGCGCTGCGGCGAGGATGCGCTGGCGATCGACGATCCCAACGAACTCGAAGGCCTCGAGGCGCTGGAGAAGCTGCAGCCCGACATCATCTTCACCGGCAAGCGGCCGGGCGAAGTCGCCAAGAAGGTGCGCGTCCCCTACCTCAACGCCCACGCCTATCACAACGGCCCGTACAAGGGCTTCGAAGGCTGGGTGCGGTTCGCCCGCGACATCTACAACGGCATCTACTCGCCGATGCACCAGCTCTCCGGGCTCGACATCAGCAAGGACGAGATCCCGGCCGATCGCGGCTTCGTCACGCAGCGGATGCTGTCGGACGCCAAGCTGCCGGAGGAGATCGCCAAGTCGGAGACGCTGCGGCGCTACACCGGCAAGGACGACATCATCTCCGACCTGCGCAAGAAGAACGCGCCCTACTTCACCCCGATCGTCAAAGCCGAAGCGGCCGAGTGAGACGAGAGCCCCATGACCAAGATCACTTATAAAGTCGCCTCGGAACATCCGTTCCCCGCCGACGCCGCCGCAGCGGCCGCCTCGCTCGCGGCCTATGAAGCGCTCGACGACGTCACCAAAGCCCGCGTCGACCAGATGGTCGACTGGATCATGAAGAACTGCCTCTGGCAGTTCC
>NZ_QTKI01000132.1:0-11393 GCF_010820945.1 Rhodopseudomonas sp. BR0C11 | reverse complement strand
GCTTGCCAGAATGCATCGACCACGGCGCGGTTATTCGCCTTGAAGCACCAGTGCCGGCCATAGGCCGGCTCCGGCCTGTCGCCCTTGCGGATCGACAGATAGACCCGGTCCGGATGGTCAGGCCGCGCCAGCTCGCCATAGCCGAGCCAATCGCCGCGGGCCCCGACCTTGACGACGCCGAGCGCCGCCATGATCGCGTCGTAGAACGTCTCGGCCACCGCAATATCGGACACGGTGATCGAGACGTGGTCGAGCAAGGGTCAGCTCGCGTTCTTCAGCCGAAGCAGCGCTTCGAGGATCTTCACCTTGCGCGCGACCGCGGCCTCGCGCTTCTCCCGTTCTTCCTCGACGACTTCTTCGGCGGCGTTGGCGACGAACTTCTCGTTCGCCAGCTTGGCTTCGGCGCGCTTGATGTCGGCTTCGGCCTTGCCGAGCTCCTTCTCGAGCCGGACCTGCTCGGCGGCGAAATCGACCACGCCCTTGAGCGGCAACGCCGCCACCTCGCCGCGCACCAGGAGCTGCACCGCCCCTTGCGGGGCGGCGTCCGCAAACGAGATGTCGCCGACGCGCGCCAGCCGCTTGATCACGTCGCTCCAGCGGCTCGCCCGGGCGTTGGTGTCGGCGGAAGCACCGGCCAGCACCAGCGGCGTCAGGGTCGACGGCACGATGTTCATCTCGGCGCGCACCGAGCGGATCGCGGTGACGAGATCGACCACCCAGCCGATTTCGGCTTCAGCGGCGTCGTCAGTGAAGTCCGGCTCCTGCGGCTCCGGAATCGCCAGCATCGCCGGTCCGGCCATCGGATCAGTCGCGGCAGAGGCCGCCAGCACCGATACTTCCTCGTCCGAGATTCCGGCCTTGCGCGACCACGGCGCCAGCACCAGCAATCCGTCGCGCGGCGCGGTGACCGCCCACAGCTCTTCGGTGATGAACGGCATGAACGGATGCAGGATCTTGAGGATCTCGTCCCGCGCCCACGCCACCATCGCCCGGGTTTCGGTCTTGGCAGCGCCCTCCTCGCCCATCAGCACCGGCTTGGCGAGTTCGAGATACCAGTCGCAATACACGTTCCAGACGAAGCGATACGCGGCTTCGGCGGCGTCGTTGAAGCGATAGGATTCGATCGCCTCGGTCACCTCGCGCACGGCGCGGACGGTCTCGTGCGCGATCCAGCGATTCAGCGTTTCCTTGGCCGCCGTGTAGTCGAAGCCGGCGGGCGCGACGCAGCCGTTCATCTCGGCGAAGCGGCAGGCGTTCCAAAGCTTGGTGGCGAAGTTGCGATAGCCTTCGACGCGCGAAGTCGCGAGCTTGATGTCGCGGCCCTGCGCCGCCATCGCCGCCAGCGTGAAGCGCAGCGCATCGGCGCCGTATTCGTCGATCAGGTTGAGCGGATCGATGACGTTGCCCTTCGACTTCGACATCTTGGCGCCCTTCTCGTCGCGGACGAGGGCGTGGATGTAGACGGTCGGGAACGGCACATCGTCCATGAAGTGCAGGCCCATCATCATCATCCGGGCGACCCAGAAGAAAATGATGTCGAAGCCGGTGACCAGCACGTTGGTCGGATAGTAGCGGTCGAGTTCGGGCGTCTCGTCCGGCCAGCCGAGAGTCGAGAACGGCCACAGCGCCGATGAGAACCAGGTGTCGAGCACGTCCTCGTCGCGGGTAATGAAGCCCTCACGCTTGGCGGGATCTTCCGCCATGTCGTGGGCCTGCGCGGGCGTGATCACTTCCTGCTCGACGTAGTAGCCGAGCGCGTTGCCGACCGCCTCTTCCTCGGTTTCGGCGACGAATACCTTGCCGTCCGGCCCGTACCACGCCGGGATCTGGTGGCCCCACCACAGCTGGCGCGAGATGCACCATGGCTGGATGTTCTCCATCCACTCGAAGTAGGTCTTCTCCCAGTTCTTCGGCACGAAGGTGGTCTCGCCCGACCGCACCGCGGCGATCGCCGGCTGCGCCAGCGTCTTGGCGTCGACATACCACTGGTCGGTGAGGAACGGCTCGATCACCACGCCGGACCGGTCGCCATGCGGCACCATGTGGACGTTGGGCTCGATCTTCTCCAGGAAGCCGAAATCATCGAGCCGCGCCACGATCATCTTGCGGGCGACGAAGCGGTCGATGCCGTTGATCTCCTCGGCGAATTCGCGCGCGCCTTCCGGCAGGCCTTCGAGATAGGCGCTGTTGTCCGCGACCGAGATCTTGCCCTCGATGTCGAGCACGTTGATCTGCGGCAGATGGTGCCGCTTGCCGACCTCGAAGTCGTTGAAGTCGTGCGCCGGCGTGATCTTCACCGCGCCCGAGCCCTTCTCGGGATCGGAGTATTCGTCGGCCACGATCGGAATCCGACGGCCGACCAGCGGCAGGATGACGTGCTTGCCGACCAGATGCGTGTAGCGCTCGTCTTCCGGATTCACCGCGACCGCGGTGTCGCCCAGCATGGTTTCGGGACGCGTGGTCGCTACGACAATGAAGGTCGACGGGTCGGCCGGGTCGAAGGTCTTGCCTTCGATCGGATAGCGCAGATGCCAGAGGTTGCCCTTCACCTCGATCTGCTGGACCTCCAGATCCGAGATCGCGGTCAGCAGCTTCGGGTCCCAGTTGACCAGCCGCTTGTCCTTGTAGATCAGGCCCTGGCGGTGCAGCTCGACGAACACCTTGGCGACCGCACGGGACAGCCCCTCGTCCATGGTGAAGCGCTCGCGCGACCAGTCGCACGACGCGCCGAGCCGCTTGAGCTGGTTGACGATGACGCCGCCGCTCTCGGCCTTCCACTGCCACACCCGCTCCAGGAACTTGGCACGGCCCATGTCGCGGCGGCTCGGCTCCTGGCGCTCCATCAGCTGGCGCTCGACCACCATCTGGGTGGCGATGCCGGCGTGATCGGTGCCGGGCTGCCACAGCACGTCGCGGCCGCGCATCCGCTCGAACCGGCACAGGATGTCCTGCAGCGTGTTGTTGAGCGCATGGCCCATGTGCAGCGAGCCGGTGACGTTCGGCGGCGGAATCACGATCGAGTACGGGACGGCGTCGCGGCGATCCGGACGGCCGGCCTTGAAGGCCTCCGCGTCTTCCCAGGCGCGCGAAATGCGGGCCTCGATGTCGGCTGGCTGGTAGGTTTTCTCGATCATGGCGCTGCAATCAAAAAAGGCGCGTCGCCGGGCCGCGAACGCGCTCGTTGGACGACGCTAGAAACCTTCCGGCGCGCCGCAAGTCAACAATGGAGGCCGGTCCATTGGATCAGGCGGAGGCAGCGCCTCCGCCAAACGGGCTCAGCGCCCGCGCGAGACCCGCTCGATTTCCTGGCGGACGATCCGCTCGACCAGCGTCGGCAGATTGTCGTCGAGCCAAGCCTTCAGCATCGGCCGCAGCATCTCCTTGACCAGATCCTCGAGGGTCCGGGCATTGTTGCTGAGCACTGTGGTGGCGAGCGAATTGAACGCCGATTCCACCGCCGCGGCAGTGGTCCGCGACAGGATCGGCTGCTGCGGCTCTTCGCTCCAGGCCGCCGCCGCGGGCGGCGGCTCGTAGGCCGGCTCCGGCGCACGCGGCTTGGGCGCAGCTTCGGCGAATTCGATGTCGTCCTCGATCGGCGCCTTTTGCACGGGCGGCGGCGGAGGTGGGGGCGGCGGCGGCGCCGGCTCGGGTTCGGGCTCCGGCAGCGCCATCTCGTCGGTCAGTTCGAGCACGTCGCCATCCGGCTGCGGCGGACGAACCTCCTCCTCCGTGGTGTCGGCGTCGAGGCCGGCCAGCAGCGCGTCGATGTCGTCCTGACTGTTGCTCTCAGCCGGAGCCGGCGTTGGCGGAGGCGCCGGCTTCGGCGCAGCGGCGGCGGGCTTGGGCGGCGCGGCTTGCGCCACCGGACTCGGTGCAGACGGAGGTGGGGTCATGGCCGCGGGCTTGCTCGGCGGGGGAGCCGGTTTGGGTGGCTCCGGCTTCGGGGCAACGGCCACCGGCGCAGGTGCCGGGGTCGCGGGCTTGGCTTCGTCATCGGCAATGATGCGACGGATCGACGCCAGAATCTCCTCCATGGAAGGCTCTTGCGCCTTTGCAGGCTGCGTCATCTCCGACTCCACATCATCACGCCCTTCCCGGCGTTGTAACATCAAAGCTCTACGGGAGAGACCGGTTCCGGATCGGCGGCGCCAGGTTTCGCGTTGGAAGCAGGACTTGTCCCCAGCTTCAACTACGGTACGCCCCGAGGTCCGCTCCACGTGTAACAACGTGGAGCGCCGCGAAACACGGGCGCATCTCCGACTCGAATCGTCACGACGACCCGATCAACGGTAGGCAGCCGATTAGTTGTTTGCAAGCAAACGCGCCCGGGCAGAATCCCGGGCGCAGTCGCGGCCGCAATCAGCGGCCGTCGGGAGTCCGCACGCCGCCCCAGCTGTCGCGCACCTGCTGGTAGTGCACGCTGGGATCATAGACGTCGGTCTTCAGGCCGAGCACCTGCGGCGACAACCGGCCGACCGCGTTCAGCACCGCATAAGAAGCAACGACGCGGTCATGCTGCGCGGTCACCAGCGCGACGCGGGCATTCACCAGCGCCTGCTGCGCGTTCAACACGTCGAGCGTGGTGCGCTGGCCGGCGCGGGCTTCTTCACGCACGCCGTTGAGCGCGATTTCCGAGGCCTTGACCTGGGACTGCGCCGACGAGACCTGCGCCTTGGCGGCCTGCAGCTGGCCCCACGCCTGCACCACGCTGGCGCGGGTCTGGTCGCGCACCTGTTCGAGGTTGAGGCGCTGCTGCGCCAGCGTTTCCTTCGACTGCCGGATCAACGCGTATTCACCGCCGCCCTGGTAGATCGGGACCGACAGCTGCGCGACGCCCGAAGCGAGGAACTGGCGCGGCGACGAGATCGACGGCTCCCACGACTGCTGCGCGCTGGCCTGCAGCGTCAGCGTCGGGAACAGCGCCCCCTCGTTGATCTTCACGTTCAGATAGCTGACGTCGATGCCGTACATCGCAGCGGTGACGTTCGGATTCTCGACCAGCGCCAGATTGATCGCCTGCGCCAGCGAGGTCGGCAGATAGCGATCGACCGGCGAACCCGGCGCGAGATTGCCCGGCTCGGTGCCGATGATGCGGCGGTAGTTCGACCGCGTCGTGGTCAGCGTCGATTCGGCGGCGAGCTGCTGGGTGTTGCCGGCCGCGAGCTGCGCCTGCGACTGCGCCACGTCGGTGCGGGTCACCTCGCCGACGTTGAAGCGATCGTTGGTCTGCCGCAGAGTCTGCTCGAGCACGCGCACGTTGGAGCGCTGCACCTCGAGCGTGGCCGAGTCGCGCAGGTAGTCCATGTAGATGGTCGCGGCCGACAGCAGCACCGACTGCTCCAGCACACGCAGACCTTCACGCGCCGACGACACCTGGCTCTCGGCCGCACGGGTACGGTTCGCCGTCTGATTGCCGTTGAACAGCGTCTGCGATGCGGTCACGCCGACCGAGCGCGGGATCTGCGTCCCGGACGCCTGAAACTGGTTGCCGGCGACCGACGAAATCACGTCGGTGTACTGATAACCGCCGCTAGCCGTAACGGCGACCTTGGGCCGGTAGCCGGACAGAGCCTGAGGCACCGATTCGTCGGTGGCGCGCACCGAGGCGCGCTGTGCATTGAGCTGAGGGTTGGTCTGGTAAGCGCGAACCAGCGCGCCTTCGATGGTGTCCGCTCGGGCCGCTGTCTGCGACACGCACGCCAGAACGATGCCGGCAGCCGCGAGGCCGGAAATCCGCTTAAGCCCATCCATTCTGGCAATCCAATCCTGAACTTTTCCCCACACCGGACTTTCCGGTGCCCAACGCCGTGCGCTCGGCCGAACGATGTCCGGTAAGTCCATCCTCACCATAGGACACGGAATTGACCGAAGAAACCCCCCGGCCGTGGTGCACAACGAAACTTGCGAGCTGGGGCATTCGCGCCACAGGTATGATTCCTCGAAAGAATCCGGCCGCTTGCGTCAGAATTCGAAGGCCGGCGCGCGCTCCAAACCGGGCAGCACGGGAATCGACGCATCGAACAGAATGCGGGCACCGTAGTCGCCGTGCGAACGGGTCACCACGGTAACGCGCTGCGGCCGACCGTTGGCGAAGGCGCCGACCAGGCGGCCGCCGAGCTTGAGCTGATCGTACAGCGCGGTCGGTTCAACCTCGGTGGCGCCGCACAGCAGGATCGCATCGAAAGGCGAGTCGTGCAGATCGCCCTTCGCCGCTTCAGCAACCCGGACATTGACGTTGGACAGACCGAGCGCCGGCAGCGTCGAGCGGATGCGCTGCGCCAGCGATTCGTCGTCGATCGTCGTGGTGACGCGGGCAACCAGCTTCGCCGCCACGGCGGCGATGTACCCGGTCGGGCAGCCCACCACGAGCACGCGATCGTCGTGCTGCAGCTCGGCAGCCTGCAGCATCCGCGCGGTCATGATCGGATTGAGCATGAAGTGCTTGTGGCCGTCGTGGCCTTCGATCTCGAGATCGAGGTCGAGATAGACCAGCTCGCGCTTCGATTCCGGCACGAATGCCTCACGCGGCAGCGCCCGCATCGCATCGATGATTCGCCAATCGGTCACGCTGGCAGGCCGAATTTGCCCGTCGACCATGTTTTGCCGCGCGCGCTCGAATTCCAACATCCTCGATCCCCTGCGTGAAACCCGCGCCATCCATGCTGCAACGCCGCTGAAAACGCAACATGTCGCCGCACTCAACAGATTTAGTGCAAAGGGGGCTTCACGCGGCGCAGATCATCCCCTAAATAGCCCTCGCCGTCACGGCGGCTCGCCGCGGCGTTGCGGCGGAAAACGGCCGGTGTGGATCGACCGATTTCTGCTTTCCAACGCCGAACGGCTTTGTTATACGCTGCCCCGCGAAGCGCTGCTTCGCATGTTCCCTGGTAGCTCAGTGGTAGAGCAACCGGCTGTTAACCGGTTGGTCGCTGGTTCGAATCCGGCCCGGGGAGCCATTCTCATTTTCCATCATTGCAGGTCGTGACGTCCACGCTAGCTCGTGGGCACCCGAGGATGCGCCAGCTCCCTCACAGTGGCGCGCCAGCGACCTTTCACGCCGCTGTGACTCCGCCTCCCCCGGTCCCCGGAACGTTCTCGCGCCGACGCACGTTGCGTCGGCATCGGAAACAAAGAGGGAGACTACAGATGTTGAAGCCGATCACCTTTGCCGCTGCCGTTCTCGCGGGCGCCGTGGCCCTGACCAGCGCCGCCTCGGCTCAGCAGCCGACGCAGATGCGCGGCCAGCTCTACGGCGAGACGTATCGTCATCAGGGTTATCAGGAGCGTGGCTACCAGGAGCGCAATTGGCGCGACAGCAACGCGTTCTGGCCGGGCCAGGTGGCTGCCGGCGTCGTTGGTGGCGCGATCGGCGCGGCGGGAGCGATCGCCACGGCGCCGTTCGAGGCCGGCTATCAGGGCAACTACGACATGCGCAGCTACGCCGAACGCAACGGCTTCGTCTGTCTGCCCGGCACCACGTTCCGCGGCGAAGACGGACGGATGCATCTCTGCCAGTAAGCAGGCATTCAGCATAACGGTCGAACCGAGCCGCCTCCTCCCCGGGGGCGGCTTTGTTCTTGACCGCATTCCTTGTGGATCAGCTCACCATGCTCCGCGCGACGAAGGCCGATCGCTAAAATTGTAGCGATCGGCTCAACCGGCCCCACAACAGTTTTTGCCACACTCATGTTCGGACAGGGGAGCCGAACCATGAGCGAAGCCGAATACGATCTGTTGCTGGAATCGATCAGCGACGCCGTTGCGGAAAGCACACAGGACAACGTCGTGCGGCCGAACGTAGTGGCGACGATGCGCCGCGCCGCTAACGACAATTCGGTCGAATGGCCGCTGCTGCCCTTCCCGTCCGACTGGTACGCCTCCTGCTGAGCGAGGCGCTGCTGCCGCCCTAGCGGCCTTCCTGCGCGACGGTGTCCGCCAGCGAATCCAAATGCCGCTCCGCCAGCTCTTCGATCACCAGATCTGGCTTCTCGCGTTCGATCAACGGCGCGATCTCGCGTGACGGCTTGAAGCCCGACCGGGCGACATAGACCACCTCACCAAAACTGCGCGACAGATACTTGACCAGTGCTCCGGTGAAAGAGTCGCCGATGAACATGATTTTGTATTTGGCCTGCGGACAGAACGTCCGCCCGAGTGAAATGTCGTCGCCCACGGACTGATACGCCGTCGCGGTGAAAGCACAGCGATCGGCCGGCAGCTCTGACAGCCGGGTCGTTTCCCGCCGCGTCAATCCCGCCATGCCGGCGAGATCGCCCGCGTGGTCTGAGGCAATCGCAAACTTCGTCGCATCGAGATCGAGCACCGGCAGATCGGTCAGCGGCAGCGCCGCCATGATGCGGCGATAGCCGAGATACGCGCCCCAATCGGTCCAGTGCGAGTCGTCCTTGAGGTACACCTGCCCGTCGGCCTTGCCCTGCCGCAGCGTGGCGCGCAGATCGAGCACCGGGAGGCGCGCAGCCTCCGCCAGCGCGACGACTTGGTCGAGCTGCGACGGCGGATCGCGCCGCGACATGAAGCTCGGCATCATCTCCGGATAGATCGTGTGCTTGTCGGGCACGACCACGAACAGATATGGCCGGTTCGCGGCCCGCAGCGGACGCATCCGCAACGCGAGCGCGGCTTCGGTATTGGCAAGCTGCAGCGTGCTGAACGGATGCTGGTTGCGATACAGCTCGATCGAATTGTCGCCGGCGTAGAACAGCCAGTCGTCCTTGCCGAACACCACTTTGTCCGACGGCGAGCGTCCCAGCATCACCGTGGTGAAGTTCGAATTCAGCCGCAGCAGCAGCTTTCGCAGGCCGAAATTGTCGTTGAAATAGGCATCGAACCGCTCCGGGAAGCTGTCCCACTGCGCCACCGTGCGCGGCCATGCGGGAAGCTGCGTCAGTTCGCGCTTCTCACTAATGCTGATCTCGGCGTGCTTGAAGGTCATCGCGATCAGCGACGCGAACGAAAACGCCGCAACGAGACCCACGAGGGCGCCGCAGTACAGCCGAACGGTGAAAGGGGGTCGCTGCATCGCTAGAACCGGAAATAGATGAAGGGATTGTAGGTGCCGGCCGCGACCTGGCTGCTCGCCAGCAGGCCGATCGTCAGCAGCACGATCAACCGGCCCGTCATCATCAGGGTCCCATCACCGCCAATCCGCAAGGTGCGGACGTCGGGATGCACCCGGCCCTGGTTCTGGTCCCGGCGCAGCCGCCAGTCCGCGGTCAGGGGGCTGAACACCGCAGCACTCGCCAGACTTCCCATCACCAGGCAGAGGACGACCAGCGGATCGACATTGCCGAGGAAATCCAGCGACCAGCCGGCGCCGAGCCCGACCATGGCGCGCAAATAGGTGATGGCGTGCGACAGGTCGGTGGCGCGGAAGAACACCCAGGCCAGCGACACCACGGCCAGCGTGTAGACGTGCCGCACCGGCCGCGGCATCCGCGCCAGTAGCGACGCCAATCCGAGCCGTTCGAAGATCAGGAACAGGCCGTGGATCAGGCCCCAGACCACGAACGTCCAGTTCGCGCCATGCCACAGCCCGCACAGCAGGAACACGGTGGCGAGATTGAAATACACCCGCCACGGCGGCACGCGGTTGCCGCCGAGCGGGATGTAGAGATAGTCGCGCAGCCAATTCGACAGCGAGATGTGCCAACGCCGCCAGAATTCCTGCAGCGACTGCGACAGATACGGATAATTGAAGTTCTCCAGGAAGGTGAAGCCGAACAGCCGCGCCAACCCGATCGCCATGTCTGAATAGGCCGAGAAGTCGAGATAGATCTGCAAGGTGTAGCAGAGCAGTCCGAGCCAGGCCGCGCCCGGGCTGAGGTCGGCGGCCGGCAGCGCAAAGATCCGGTCGGCGACTTCTCCGAGCGGATTGGCCAGCAGCATCTTCTTGCCGAAGCCGGCCAAAAACCGCTCGATGCCGGAGGCCGCCAGTTCGAGCGTCACCGGCCGGCGCCGGAGCTGATCGGAGATGTCGTGATAGCGGATGATCGGGCCGGCAATCAGTTGCGGAAAGAACGCAATGTACAGCGCGAAGTCGACCGGCCGGCGCTGCGCGCGGGCGACGCCGCGATAGACGTCGATCACATAAGACAGCGCGTGGAAGGTGAAGAACGAAATCCCCAGCGGCAGATGCGGCGCGACAATGGTGACCGGGGCGATTCCGACCGTCTCCAGCAGCGCGTTGAGGTTCGCGATCAGGAATTCTGAATACTTGAACACCGCCAGCAGGCCGATGTTCAGTACCACCGCGGCGGCCACCACCAGCTTGCGCCGGCTCGGGTCCGTCAGGGCATCGAGCGCCAGCCCGAGCAGCCAGTTGCCGAAAATCGACCCCAGCATCACCAGCGCGAAGAACCGCTCGCCCCAGGCATAGAACACCAGGCTGGCGACCAGCAGCACGCTGTTGCGAAGCGGCCGCGGCACGCTCCAATAGACCAGGAGCAGCAGCGGCATGAACAGGAACAGGAAGACCGGCGAACTGAACAGCATCAGGCCATCGCCCTCGCTTCCCAGCTCCTGCAGTTGCGCTCCGGCATCGCCGCCCCGTCGTTTGGTGCACCTTCTCCTTGCGCGAGCGCCCCCGATTGTTCAAGACCGCCTCTGTCCCCAGGGCAACACGCTGTGCGGCGGTTGCCTATCGCCGTCCGGCCGTATATGAGTTCGCCGCGTGGGGCCACGTGGCGGAGTGGTTACGCAACGGTCTGCAAAACCGTGTACACCAGTTCAATTCTGGTCGTGGCCTCCACTTCCCAATCAAGCACTTAGCCGATCTTCCTGAGACTCGACCGGAACCGCGTCGAGGATCGCGCTGTTGCGCGCGGAATCGCTTCGCGCGAACGCTCCATCCAATAGACACCTGCCGAGATCGCCGCGTCAGGCTTCGGCGCGGGCGCGCGCCCTCACCCGCGCTTCTTGCGGCGCCAGTCGCGCTTCTTCGGCTTCGGGGCCAGATCCGGCCGCTCGGCCTGGACCTGCTTGAACCGCGCCAGCATCCGGTCGAAGGCTGACAGCAAGGCGGTCTCGATCTCGGGGCGATGCTCCAGCCGCGACAGCAGCATGGCGGCGGCTTCCAGCGTCGACAGCCCGTCGCGGCGCGGCTCCTTGCGCAGCCGGCCGTAGCGCGACGGCGCCGCGGGGTCGAGAATCACCCGCTGGCATTTCAGCATCCAGGCATTGCGCCACCACAGCGCTTTCGCCTGGCTCCAGGTGCCGTCGAGCAGCACCACGCCCTCGATCTCGTCGAGGATCATGTCCTGATACGGCTCGGGCTGGCCCTTGGCGTCGACCGCAAGGATCTCGCGCCCCTCGGCCAATTCGGCCGCGCGGGCTGAGCCGAGATACAGCACCGCCCAGCGCGACGGATCGTGCAC
>NZ_QTKI01000131.1:0-11455 GCF_010820945.1 Rhodopseudomonas sp. BR0C11 | reverse complement strand
AAGTGACACAAAGGTGGTATCGAGCGGGGTATCGAGGGTCAACGAAGCGTCACGATCGACAAGATGGAATAGTTCAAGATCAAAATCATTCTAAGAAACGACCTCCGTAAACATCCGGAAGCGCGACACATCTCGGTACTTCAGCACCTCGGAGTGATCGATTGTTGCTCACTTCATGAGCAGCGAACGACGCGATGGAACAGCGCTGTGGACATCACGCTGCGCGTGCGGGCGCATAGAGAGGCGCATACAGACCTGGGGGCTGACTTACTCCGCGGGGCTCGGCGGCTTCATCAACGAGAACATCTCGTCGACAGTCTGCTGCGCCGTGAGTCGCACCCGCTCGGTATCCACCATCCCGTCGATGCGGATACCGCGGACCACCGCGCGGATCTCGTCGCGAAACTCGCTGAGGAATTGCAGCGGGTCGCGCTGCTCATTGGCGACGCGCGCAATCAGCCCGGTGATCAGGATCTGGCAGGCGATCATCCGGCCGTTGAGCTCTTCCATTCTGTACTCCGGTCGCGCGGCAGCACATTTCCCCTGCCGCATCGAGCGCAGTGGTATGGCCGAGCTGCGCGCAACTGACAATTGGAAGAGTTCTTAACTGGCCGCTTAGGACCTACCGTGCCTACGACCGGCGAGCGATCGATGGCGCTGCCGCAACCCACTTCCGCGCCCGCTCGATGAACCCTGCCGCTCCATGAAAGTTTAGCAATGTCATGCGGTTTGTGATGTGCTGGCGGCAATTGCCGCTATAGTTACCCCTCAATCCAGGCAATCACCGCCGCGCGGGCTGAACCGGTCGCCAGAAGCCGTCACCGCCGGCCGAACATCGGATCGGGCATGAACAAACCCGGCGCCTATCGCAGGGCCCTCGTTGTCGTGTGCCTGCTGCTTGCAGCGGGCGGTTCTTATTGGGGCTGGCAACGCGTCCAGAGCGGCCGCTCCGCGGCGCCGGGCGGCACCCCGCAGGCGCAATCGGGTACCTCCACACCGAAGGCCGGCGCCGGCCGCACCGCCGCGGTTCCCGTGACGGTGGCGACCGCGCAGAAGGCCGACTTCCCGGTGTATCTGAGCGGGCTTGGCACCGTGCAGGGCTTCAATACCGTTCTGGTCCGCAGCCGGGTCGACGGCCAACTCGACAACATCGCCTTCACCGAGGGCCAGATCGTCCAGGCCGGCGATCTGCTGGCGCAGATCGACCCGCGGCCGTTCCAGGCAACGCTGGACCAGGCCAAGGCCAAGAAGGCCCAGGACGAGGCCAATCTCGCCAACGCCAAGCTCGACCTCAGCCGCTCGGTTCGGCTCGGCGAGTTTGCCACCAAGCAGCAGACCGATACCCAGCGCTCCAACGTCCAGCAGCTCACCGCACAGATCGAGGCCGACGAGGCCGCGATCGCCAACGCCCAGACCCAGCTCGATTACGCGACCATCAAGGCGCCGATCTCCGGCGTCACCGGCCTGCGCCAGGTCGACAAGGGCAACATCGTCAACGCCTCGAGCCAGACCGGCATCGTTACCATCGCGCAGATCGAGCCGATCGCTGTGATCTTCACCGCGCCGGAAGAGCGCGTGTTCGACATCAACCGCGCCCTCGCCGCCCGCCCGCTCCAGGTGATCGCGCTCTCCACCGACGCCAAAACCACCTTCGCCGAAGACGGCACGCTCGCGGTGGTCAACAACCAGGTCGACAGCAACAGCGGCACGGTGCGGCTGAAGGCGGTGTTCGCCAACAAGAACCACGCGCTGTGGCCCGGCCTGTCGGTGCAGACCCGGCTGCTGGTGAAGACCTTGAAGGACGTCGTGGTGGTTCCGAACGATGCGGTCCAGCACGGCACCGACGGGCTTTATGCCTACGCGGTCGATGCCGACAACAAGGCCGAGCTGCGCAAGCTGGTGGTCGGCCCCGCCAACGACCAGAACACCGTGATCGAGCGCGGTCTCAAGCCCGGCGACCGGGTGGTGGTCGGCGGCCAGTACAAGGTCAAGCCGGGTACGCCGCTGGCGTTCAAGGTCGCCGACAACGAACCGGCGGCGCCGGTGCAACCCAAGCCGGCCGGGAAATAGCCATGGACCGGAGCATCTCGGCGCCGTTCATCCGCTACCCGATCGCGACCTCGCTATTGATGGCGGGGATCCTGTTCCTCGGCCTGATTGCCTACCCTGCGCTGCCGGTGGCGCCGCTGCCGCAGGTCGACTTCCCCACTATCCAGATTTCCGCCAGCCTGCCCGGCGCCAGCCCGGAAACCATGGCCTCGTCGGTGGCGACGCCGCTGGAGCGCCAGCTCGCGCAGATCCCCGGCGTGTCGCAGATGACCTCAACGAGCTCGCTGGGCTCGACCGCGGTCACCATCCAGTTCGACCTCAACCGCAACATCGACGCCGCCGCCAACGACGTCCAGGCGGCGATCAACGCCGCCGGCGGCCAGCTGCCGAAGAACCTGCCTAACCCGCCGACCTATCGCAAGGTCAACCCGGCCGACGCGCCGATCCTGATCCTGTCGGCAACCTCCGACACCCTGCCGCTCACCACCGTCAGCGACAACGCCGACGCCAAGATCGCCCAGCAGATCAGCCAGATCACCGGCGTCGCCCAGGTGTTCATCGGCGGCCAGCAGAAGCCGGCGATCCGGATCCAGGTCGATCCGGCCAAGCTGATGACCAAGGGCCTGTCGCTCGAGGACGTGCGCGCCCAGATCGCGATCACCACCGTCGACAGCCCGAAGGGCACGCTCGACGCGCCGAACCGCAGCTACACCATCTACGCCAACGACCAGCTCACCGAGTCCAAGGACTGGAACGACGTCATCCTCGCCTATCGCAACGGCGGCCCGCTGCGGATTCGCGACGTCGGCCACGCGGTGACCGGGCCGGAGGACGCCAAGACCGCGGCCTGGGCCAACGGCAAGCGCGGCGTGTTCCTGGTGGTGTTCAAGCAGCCCGGCGCCAACGTCATCGACACCGTCGATCACATCAAGGCCGAGCTGCCGCGGCTGGTCGCCGGCATTCCGCCGGCCATCAAGGTCGAGGTGATCAGCGACCGCACCACCACGATCCGCGCCGCGGTCGAGGACGTGCAGTTCACCCTGCTGCTGACGATCGCGCTGGTGGTGATGGTGATCTTCCTGTTCCTGCGCAGCTTCTGGGCCACGATCATTCCCAGCGTCACGGTGCCGCTGGCGCTGCTCGGCGCCTGCGCGCTGATGTGGGCGGCCGGCTACACACTCGACAACCTGTCGCTGATGGCGCTGACGATCTCGGTCGGCTTCGTGGTCGACGACGCCATCGTGATGCTGGAGAACATCGCCCGCCATATCGAAGAAGGCGAGAAGCCGTTCACCGCGGCGCTGAAGGGCGCGCGCGAAATCGGCTTCACCATCGTGTCGATCTCGATCTCGCTGGTCGCGGTGTTGATCCCGCTATTGTTCATGGGCGGCATCATTGGCCGGCTGTTCCGCGAATTCGCCGTGACGCTGGCGATGACCATCGCGGTGTCGATGCTGGTGTCGCTGACGCTGACGCCGATGATGGCGTCGCGCTTCATGCGACCGGCCACCGAAGTGCGCCACGGCCGGATCTATCAGTGGATCGAAGGCGCGTTCGAAGCGATGCTGCGCGCCTATGAGCGCGGCCTCGATCTGGTGCTGCGCTGGCGCTTCACCACGCTGATGGTGTTCTTCGCGACGGTGGGACTGTCGGTGTACCTGTTCGTTGCGATTCCGAAAGGCTTCTTCCCGCAGCAGGACGTCGGCATGATCACCGCGACGTCGGAAGCCGCGCAGGACATCTCGTTCACCGGGATGAAGCAGCGCCAAGAGCAACTCGGCGAGATCGTGATGGCCGATCCCGACGTTGACAGCGTCGCGATGTTCATCGGCGGCAGCGGCACCGCGCTCAACACCGGGCGGATGTTCATCACGCTGAAGCCACGCGACGAACGCTCGGTCAGCGCCCAGGAGATCATCGCGCGGCTGCGGCCGAAGCTGGAGAAGGTCGAAGGCGCGCGGCTGTTCATGCAGGCGGCCCAGGACGTCCGGCTCGGCGGCCGGCCGACCCGCACCCAGTTCGAATACACCCTGCAGGACGCCAACCTCACCGAGCTAAACGAGTGGGCGCCGAAGGTGCTGGCCAAGATGCAGTCGCTGCCGCAACTGCGCGACGTCGCCACCGACCAGCAAACCGAAGGCACCACGCTGACGCTGACGATCGACCGCGACACCGCCTCGCGGTTCGGCATCAAGCCGCAACTGATCGACGACACGCTGTACGACGCGTTCGGCCAGCGCCAGGTGACGCAGTACTTCACCCAGGTGAACACCTACCGGATCATCCTGGAGGTGCTGCCGGAGCTGCAGGGCCGGCTCGACACGCTGAACCAGATCTACGTCAAGTCGCCGACCACCGGCGATCAGGTGCCGCTGTCGGCATTTGCGAAGTGGACCACGGTGCCGGTGCGGCCGCTGTCGATCAGTCACCAGGGCCAATTCCCCGCCACCACGATCAGCTTCAATCTGGCGCAAGGCGTCGCGCTCGGTCAGGCGACCGAAGCGGTGCAGGCCGCAATGGCCGAGATGGGCACGCCGCCGACGCTGAGCGGCAGCTTCCAGGGCACCGCCCAGGCGTTCCAGCAGTCGCTCTCGACCGTGCCGCTGTTGATCGTCGCGGCGCTGGTGGTGGTCTATCTGATCCTCGGCATCCTGTACGAGAGCTACATCCACCCGCTGACGATTCTGTCGACCCTGCCGTCGGCCGGCGTCGGCGCGCTGGCGATGCTAATGCTGTTCGGCTTCGACTTCAGCCTGATCGCGCTGATCGGCATCATCCTGCTGATCGGCATCGTGAAGAAGAACGGCATCATGATGGTCGACTTCGCCATCACCGCCGAGCGCGACGAACATCTCGATCCCGAGCAGGCGATCCGCAAAGCCGCGCTGCTGCGCTTCCGCCCGATCATGATGACCACGATGGCGGCGATGCTCGGCGGCGTGCCGCTGATGCTCGGCACCGGCACCGGATCGGAAATCCGCCAGCCGCTCGGCTACGCGATGGTCGGCGGCCTGCTGGTTAGCCAGGCGCTGACGCTGTTCACCACCCCGGTGGTGTACCTCTATCTCGACCGCCTCTCCAACGCCCTCACCAACTGGGGCCGCACCCACATCCCGGTTGACGAGGACGAAGACGACCGCGTCCAGCGCGCAGCGGAGTAAGGCCCGCGCAGCGATGCTATCCTCGCTCCAGCGGCTTCATTGCGAGCGTTCCAGAAACGGATTCTCGACGCGCAGCGCGCCGAAGGTGCGGCCGTGCTGCAGGTCTTCGCTGTACAGCACGTCACACCCGGCCTCCTGAGCAGCCGCGACGATCAGCGCGTCGTGGAACGGCAGCCTGTGATCGCGTGCAAGGACAACGGCCGCGGCGTGGGTATTTAGAGTGATCGGAAGTACGTCATCGAGCGCGGTGCGAAACTGCTCGAGCGCGACTTCGATCCCCGGCCAGTCGTGCCGCAGCTTTCGGCGCGCCACGTGGACGAATTCGTTGAGCACCTGAACGCTGGCCACACCACCACTGCTCAGGCAAGTTGCGGCCGTCTGCTGACGCGGGTCCGAAGTGGTGATGTAGACGAGGATATTCGTATCGAAGAACGCCTTCACTGATCATTCGCCTCGTCGCGATACCGCTCGTTTGCCTCGTCGCGATCAAACTTGTAGTCGGCAGGAAGTTTCCATTGCAGCTTGGAAAGGCGCTCCACCGCCGCCTTGCGCCGGTTTTCCTTCTCCACCACCAGCGTTCGTTCGACAATGTCGACCACGTTCAGCTCATCGCCCTCTTTCAGTTCGAGCTTGTCGACCAGAGCTTTGGGCAGCCGAACGGCTAGGCTATTGCCCCATTTCGACACCTGCATCACATCCTCCATGCCCGGAGATCCCGTATATCATATGCAGGATATACATTATCTCAACTAGCACGAGCTGGGCGCGTCACGCCCGTGGCCCCTGAAGGTGCCGGCCAACCGTCGCAGTCTTCACGCCAATCTCCCCATCTGTCGCAAGCAACCCTCTTGCGGGCCGGAGCCGACGCAGCTAGAAGACCCGCACACCCGAGGCGCGTCGCGAGCCACTCCCGCCGCGCCCGGCACCGTGTCGAGTGTGCCCCGTGCATCACTCCTAAATGCCTGATCCGTCAGCGCATTCTCGGTGGGGAATGGTGTAATGGTAGCACAACAGACTCTGACTCTGTTTGTCTTGGTTCGAATCCAGGTTCCCCAGCCAACTTAGATTTTCTTCTTCCCGGATGCAGGCGGAGATCCTGAATTATCTATTGCTGGGCACGGCCGCAACCGCATTAGGGACAAGATAACCGCAAGCATCTAACTCCGAGCGCACATCCGTGCCCTCGCAGCCGTGATCATTGGCCTCCTGCAACCTTGTCGATCATCTGCGTTCGCATATCTCGCCCGTCGATGACCTTCTCGACGACAAGGAACGCGCCTTTGCCGCCGCTTGCGCTTTCCATAGCAGCCCGATCGCCCGCTTCTCGTTCGTGTCGTAGACCCCGGTGCCCGCGAGGAGAGCGCCCTTCTACTCAACGACGAAAAAACGACCATCGCTAAGCAGCGCCACGAAATCTGGATAAAACTTGTCGGCAACCAGAATGTCCGCTGAAGAAGTCATTCAACTTGGAAGAGTATGATTGATTTTTACGTCACAATCCTTAAGCCTTGCCAGGGAACCTCCGCTTAGCGGACCCGATTTGATGCATTTGCATGCAGTTCTAGAAATTGTTCCTATGGCGACTGAGAAGACGAAGGCTGCGTTTGATATTTTCCGGAAATGCCACCCTCTTAAGGAATTGGATCCCGCAAAGGTAGACAATGAAGACCAAACTCGGCCGATGACCGCATCGGATGGCCTCCGGTTGTGGCAGGATGGCCCTGTTAATGGGAAGTCGAAGGCCACCGGCTCCCCCCCAATGATCGAACCGGACCAGGACACCATGTTGTGGGTGGTTGGTAGAACGGACGTAGTTTACGCGCCAGAGAGGTCAGAATTCTCGGCTGGCCTGAAGTCGCTTGTGATCAAACACAGCAACTTGACCGGCGGAAAGCCGGCCTTCTGTGGCGGTGAATTGTTGCAGATAGACGAGCGGACCGTCGTCGTTAATGGCCGCTCTGGCCGCTATGGTCCCAAAACTGCGGGCGAACTTGACAATATTGCTGGATGCTTCCGTGCGTCGGGATACGATGTTTGGAATATGGGATACGACGAAGAAGCTGGATATCCTCGACCGTTCGTTGGTTCAGAACCACGGTGGGTTGATTGATGATTAGAAGCTCCTCGGAATTAGACCGAGTATTCGGACCGGAGTCGACGGGGGACACCGAGGAACTTCGGGCGTCATCATCCCGCAAGACGTATGTTCGAAGCCAACTGCAAATTGCCGAAGATAATGACCGCGCCAAGGGACTGAAGCTAACCGCTCGCGAGGCGCACTGGCTCTATGGTTGGGAGATACTAGCAAAGGTTGCAGAGGACGGGACTGCGCCACTGATTTCGCTTCCCAACGAACCTGCTGCAACTTTGGTCGCACGTCGAGAGGCACTAAACCTGTCGCAACGTCATGTTGCGCAGGCCGCAGGTGTTGATGAATCCGTCGTCAATGAAGCTGAAAGACCGGGCAAAGTCTCCCCGATCCGAGACCTAGTGAAAATCGCCCAAGTGCTCGCCCTGAATGAGTATCTTTTAGGATACCTTCGCGGAGCAGGAGGAGACAAAGCACTCGGCGTCAGATTGCGAGAGATGAACCGGGCTGATGCTCAAGGATTCTCCGAAACTGACGTTCTCAAGTTGTCACAAGCAGCTTGGGTTATCGCGGCACAAAGTGATTTGTTGAAGCTTCTTTCAAGCGCGCAAGAGATGGTACGTTCTCAGTTCAAGTTCGATGAAAATTACAGCTATCCGACTTACGAAAGGGGATTTGCGCTGGCAAGAAAGGCTCGCTCACTCCTGGGCATTCCTCCAAAACAGCCCATCCACAGCATTAGGCAAATTCTTGAGCAGACGCTCGGAATCCCTGTGATCCAAGATCGCCTTGCGGAACGATTTGCGGGAGCGACGATCGCGAACGGTCGCGATCGAGGCATTGTCGTCAATGAGCGGGGTCAGAACTCAAATGTTTGGGTTCGGCGAATGACCATTGCGCACGAGCTGGGGCACCTGTTGTGGGATGCGGACACTCGTTTGAACAAGCTTCGAGTTGACCGCTACGAAGGACTGGAAGCCAGCTTCGCCGCAGACGTCGAACATCAGAAGTCCAACGATGCTACCGAAATTCGCGCAAACGCTTTTGCGGTTGCCTTCCTTGCACCACCAGAGGCGCTAAAGGAGCTTTCTCGGAGGACATCTAGCGATCATTCGTTACTGGCGACCGTGATGCAGCAATTTGGCATCAGCGCGACCGCCGCAAAATACCATCTGCGGAACGTGACTAAACGCGACGTACTCCGTATCCAGAACCAGCAGCTGCCGTCCCCCTCCGACGAATGGAAAGCGGACGAGAACCTATCGGTCGACTTTTTCCCTCTTAGAGAGACCACGATATCCAGACGTGGCGCCTTTGCCGGCCTTGTTGCGCGAGCTTTCGAGAAGGGGCTTATTTCGGAGGACACCGCTGCTGCACATCTTCAGACGACAGTGGAGCGGTTCCGGGAGCAACTCAAATCCATTCTTGATGTCGGCAATGCCGTGCCATCGAAAGAGTTCGCGCTTGCCTGAGAGAGCTGGCGCTCCGCCGCTTGATCTTCGCATTCGGTATCAGATCCTGCACCGGACTGCTTCGGCTATCCTTGAGGCGAAGAGGTTTGGAGCAATCCACGCCGCCCTTTTGGTGCACCCGTTCAGTCAGCGACACCAATGGTTCGAGCATTGCTCCGCCTTTGCAGCGTTGTTTGGAGTAAGCAGAACTCGATAACCTCGTCCGCATCGGCCCCCTCAAGGCCGAGCCACCCTCCCGCGCCGAATTGGAAGGAATGCTGAAATCGGCTCGCGTGCGTCTTGCCGATGCTCAGAACGAATCCCTCGATCCAGACAGCCAGTTCGATCTCGCCTACGGCGCAGCGCATCGCCTTGCCCTCGCCGCTCTGCGCGCTCACGGGTATCGCGCGGAGAACAGGATCACGGTGTTTCAAACACTCGTCCATACGCTCGGCACCGAGCGCGCCGATATGGGGCTCGCATGACGGCGCCTCTGCCGAAGCTCGATCTGCGCCCCGAACACTGGGCGATGGTTCGCGATATCCTGGCGACGCAGATTCCGGACCGGGAAGTTCTCGCCTTCGGCTCGCGCGCTCGGGGACAGGCGAAGCCGTATTCGGATCTCGATCTCGCCGTGCTCGGAGATGATCCGCTCGGCCTCCACAAGGTGGCCGCACTGAAGGAAGCGTTCGAGGAGTCGGACCTGCCGTTCAAGGTCGACGTCGTCGAGTGGGCGCAGACCGATGCTCGGTTTCGCGAGGTAATTCGGCGCGACGCGGTGCGGGTGCAGGCCGCCGGCGCGTCTGCCCCCTGAGCTGCGCGCCTCACCCCTCTCCCACCGCCTTCGCCTGGACCAGCGCGTCGATCTCGTCGGCGCGGTAGCCGGCCTCGGTCAGCACTTCGCGGGAATGTTCGCCGAGCCGCGGCGTCGGGCGGTGCAGGTTGGGCGGAGCTTCGGAGAAGCGCGTCGCCGGGCGGGCTTGGCGGAGCTTGCCTTCGCTGGGGTGATCGATCGCGGCGAACAGGCCGACGGCTTTGAGGTGCTCCTGCTCGCCGATCTCGCTGATCTTGGCAAATGCCGTGTGCGGCACGTCGAGGCGCAGCAGCAATTCCTCCCACTCGGCGGTGGTGCGGGCCGGCGCGATCTCGGCCATCGCGGCGTAGATCCGGTCGATGTTCTCCGCCCGCGCCACCGGATCGCGCACCTGGAGTTCGTCGATCAGTTCGGAGCGGCCGACCGCCTCGAAGAACGCGCACCAGTTGTCGCCGGAATACGGCAGCATCGTCATCCAGCCATCCTTGGTGCGCACCGGCTTGCGCTCCTTCATCCGCTTGTAGCCCGAAGGGCCGATCGGCGGATCGAACGCGTAGCCCCCTAACATCTCGATGCTGTTGAAGCCGGCGATGGTCTCCAGCATCGGCACCTCGACCAGCTGGCCCTTGCCGGTGCGCACGCGGCTGAACAGCGCCGCCGACACCGCGCCGGCGAGCGCCTGGCCGCAGATCTTGTCGCCGACCAGGCTCGGCACGAATTGCGGCTCGTCGTCCGAGCCGATCGATGAGGCGAGACCCGAAGCGGCCTGGATGATCTCGTCGAACGCCGGCCGCGCCGCCCACGGTCCGTCCTGGCCGAAGCCGGTCGCCGCCGCATAGATCAGCCGCGGATTGAGCGCCGCGCAGGCGTCATAGCCGAAGCCGAGCCGCGCCATCGCAGCGGGGCGGACGTTGGTGAGCAGCACGTCGGCGGTCGGGATCAGCCGCTGCAGCACCGCCTTGCCGTCAGGATGCTTCAGGTCCAGCGCAAGGCTGCGCTTGTTGCGGTTCACCGCCATGAACTGGCCGCTCATGCCGCGGTTTCGAAACAGCCCGGTGTAGCGCCACATGTCGCCGTCGAGAGTTTCGATCTTGATGACGTCGGCGCCCCAGTCGCCGAGGATCTGCGCCGCATAGGGGCCGAACAGCACGCTGGTGAGATCGAGAATGCGGATGCCGGCGAGCGGCCCGGTCGGTGCGGTCATGGACTCAACGATGTGGTTGAAGGGAAAAACTGGACGTCGACGGGACGACGCCATTCAGCAGGACGGGAGCGGCAAGCGCGCTCTCCCACCCTGCGTCTCGCGCAACTACTCGCTCAGCACGTCGCCGAACAGCTCCCACGAGGTGCCGTTGAAGCGCGCCATCTGCAGTTGCCGGATCGGCGTGCGCTGATCGGGCGCCATCTGCAGCTTGATGCCGGGCAGCAGCATCGGCATCTCGACGCCGTTCAGCGCCTCCACCTGCTTCATCAGGTTAGCCCGGGTGAGATCGTCGCCGGCACGGCGCAGCACCAGCTCCATCATCTGCGCAAAGGTGTAGCCGGAGACGTTGAAGATGTCGGCCGGATCGGCGCCGGGATTGTAGGCCTGCATCCAGCTGCGCCATTGCTGCATGCCGGGATCATTGGCCCAGCGCGGATCGCCCGGATCCTTCAGGTAAGCGCCGGTGACGATGCCGACCGCGTTCTCCAGCCCCGCCGGCTTCAGCACCGAGCCGACTGAATTCGACACCGCCGGCAGAATGATCTGCGGCTTCCAGCCGAGCTCGGCGGCTTTCTTGATCACCTGCGCGGCGAATTTCGGCGTGCACTCGTTGAACAGCACGTTGGCGCCGGCGGCCTTGAACTTGACGATCTGAGAGTCGACGGTCGGGTCGGTGGTTTCGTACAC
>NZ_QTKI01000130.1:0-11501 GCF_010820945.1 Rhodopseudomonas sp. BR0C11 | reverse complement strand
GATACCCTCTGCCGAACCGCGCCGTCCCCCGCCCCGAAAAACCTCGATCGGCGTATGGGCAATGGTGGCGGCGCTGCTGGTGCTGCTCGGCCTGGCGGTGTTCTTCGCCTATGAGGGGCTGGTGGTCGGCGATGTCGAGGTGCCGGCGCAAGGCTACATCGCCATGACGATCGGCATCGCGTTCTCGCTGGCGATCGGCATCGGTCTGATGGTGCTGGTGTTTTACAGCAGCCGCCGAGGCTACGACGAGCAGGTCACGATCCTCGGCCGGCGCCCGAACGACGACGATCTTCCGCCGCCCTCAGACAGCCGGACGCAATAGAGCGTCGCTACGCCGCGCCCTGCTCCGCCATCGCCCATTCCTCGCGGAGCAGCGGCAAGGTGAAGCTGAACACCATTCCGCCTGTGGGATTGGTATCCGCCCAGATCTTGCCGCCATGAGCTTCGACGATCTCGCGGCACACCGACAAGCCGATCCCCATGCCGCCCGGCTTAGTCGTCGAAAACGGACTGAACAGCCGCTCGCGCACATCGGGCGCGATGCCAGCGCCAGTATCACTCACGCTGAATTCCAGATGGCCTCTTTGCTGCTGTAGGCCCAGCGTCAATTGTTTGGGCGACGCGCCCGCCATCGCTTCGATGGCGTTGCGGACCAGATTGAGCACCACCTGCTGGATCTGGATCTTGTCGACCAGCACCTCACCAGAGTCAGCGAAAGCGGTTCGGACTGTGATGCCATCGTGCTCCGCCGCGATGGTGGCGAGCAGCGCGGCGTCCTGCAGCACGGAGCGCGCATCCTCGATCGTCCTTTCGGAGTCGCCCACTCCGACGAACTCGCGCAGGCGCCGGATGATCTCACCAGCACGCAGCGCCTGACCGTTCGCCTTCTCGACCGCGTCCTTGACCTTGCGCATCAGAAGGCTCGGCTCGGTGTCCTGCTCGATCATCCGCCGCGCGCCGGCCATGTAGTTGGCCACCGCCGCGAGCGGCTGGTTGACCTCGTGCGCCAAAGCCGCAGCCATCCGGCCGATCTCCGACAGCCGGGCGGCGTGCAGCAGCCGCACCTCGCCTTCCCGGACCGCCTCCTCCATGCGCTTGCGCTCGGTGATGTCGATGACGATCCCGACGTAGCGTTCGACCTCACCGTCCGGCCCGCGCAACGGCCGGCCGCGCGACAGCAGCCAGCGCGGCTCTGCCTCCGCGCCAGAATTCACGCGCCACTGCACCTCGAATTCGCGCCCGTCGGCGACCGCCTGCTCAACGGCTTCGACCGCTCGCGTGCGATCGGCGGGGTCGATCACCGAGATCCAGGTGTCGAATGACGGACGGCGGGCCTTCGGCCGCAGCCCGTACAGCCTGAACAGCGGATCGGTCCAGATCTGACGATTGTCCTCCATCCGCCATTCCCAAATCCCCGCATGGGCGGCGTCCTGGGCGACGCTGATCCGCTCCTCGCTGTCGTGCAGCGCGCGCTGATGCGCGATCACCAGCCGTGCCGCCTCGTCGAAGGCGCGGAAGGCGCGATCAAATTCGGGGATGCCGGATCGGCGCATCGTGATCCGCTCGGCGCATTCGAGCGCAGTCGCGCTGGCGGCCAGCGAACGGATCGGCGACGTCACGCTGCGGGCGATCCAGGCCGCCAATCCGCAGGAAATCACGATCACGATCAAACCGGCGGCGACCGCCAGCTGAAACGTTTGCAGGATGGGCGCTTCGAAGATCTCCTTCGGCTGCCCCACCGCGATGGTCCAGCCGGTGAGCTGCGAACGAAATGCCGATGAGACTTTCAGCACGCCCTCGGGCGTCGAGAATTCCTGCAGCCCCTCGCGCCCCAACAGCCCGCGCCAGCTTGGTGAAATCGCCCGCCCGGCCCATTCGCCCGGCAATGAGCGTGCCACCAGATGGCCGTTGCTATCTGCGATCGCGGCTTCCCAACCTTCCGGCAGATGCTGGGCATCGAGCAGCGCGCGGATCTGCCGGGGCTCGATCTCGATGATGAGTTGACGAACGACCATCCCATCGCGCCAGACCGGCATGGTGATCCCGATCACCGTCTCGCCGTCGAGCGTACGGGCCAGATATCCGATCTGCGGCGTCGCCGTCGCTACCGCGCGCTGCCCAGCCGCCAGAACATCCGCATCGGCCAATGGCTGCGGATCGCTGTCCGCCGTCGTGCTGTCGAGCAGGATACGGCCGTTGCGATCGGCGACCTGGATCTTGGCGAACGGCAATGCCGCCAGCGTTCGGGCCGCCTCATTGCGAAAACCGGATAGATCATCCGCGAGCAGCGCCGGCGATGCCGTCAGCGTCTCCGCCGCATAAACATAGCGGCTGATCTCCTTGTCGACGCTTTCCAGCAGCAGCCGCCCCGAATACAGCAGCGCCTCGTTCTTGACCTGCCGCTTGCTGTCGGTGAGCTGGGCCACAATCACCAGGGCCAGGATCAGCATCGGCACCGCCGCGACCAGCGCGATCAGCACCAGCCGGCCGTGGATGCCGATCAGGCGGCCGAAGCCGCGGGGCGCGGCGGGCGATGCGGTCATGTCGCTTCCGCTCCTTGCGAGGCGCGGACATAGGCATCGTAGAGACGAGCTTCGGTGGCGTCGTCCATGGTCTGATCGAGCAACGGCAGCAGCGCCATCTCTTCCTTCTGGACATGCACCACCATGCGCTGCACCAACTCGGCGCCGGAACGGCTGAACTCGCGCCAGCTCTCGGCGTCGAAGCCGCCAGTCTGAGCGGCCCGCGCCAGAGCGATCAGCTTCTCGCCGAGCGGCCGCATGAAGCTGTGCTCCTCGGTCAGGTGATCGCCGATCAGTTGGTCGCCGACCGAGTCGAACATCGTGAACAGCTGGGTTTCTTCGAAGTCGAAATGGCGCAGCGTGTCGGCTTCGATCGCGGCCGCGAGATCGGCGAGCAGCCGCGCGCCGGCGGAATCGGCAATGCTGATCGGCTGCCGGCGCGAGATCGCCGCCTCCAGTCGCTCCATCAGCGCGATGGTGGCGCGATGTTCGTCGTGCAGGGTCTGGCTGATGCGGTTGGCGAACATGGCAGGCTCCTTAATGACCTCAGTTGCGGGTGCGGCCGGACATCAGCGACGGCAGGACGCCGCCGATGTAAGCAGCGAAGGCCAGCGCTCCGGCGGCGCCGACCATCGCAGCGCCGGCAGCGAGCTGCGGAATGTCGAACACGATCGCCAGCGCCAACGCGGCGATCGCGATCAAATGGCAGACGGCGTGCATCTTGAGCGGAGCGGACACGCCGAGGTCCGTCAGCAGCGGCGGCCCGCCGCTGGCGCGTCTGACATGCATTGAGGCCAGAAACGGCACGATCCGCTGCAGCACACCGAGCAAGAACGTCATCAACCAACCGCCGAGCGCCACCAGGCCGAACAGCGTGGGCCCGCCGAGTCCAGCCCAGCCCTGTAGAGCAGCGAGCGCGGCGAGCGGCGTCAGCGCCAGCATCACCTAGGAGAAACGGATCAGTACGAACGACAGGCCGAGACGCTTGCGCATGCCGCCGGCGAGCGCGACACGCATCAGGCCAAGATGCAGGCCGACCGCAACCGCGCCGACCACACAAGCCGCTGTCTGCAGCGCAGGGACATCGCGAAGCGCCCCGATCGTGCCGAGCGCCACTGCGGCAGCGGCGGCGCCGAAACCGAACCACGCGGTCCGCTGATCCGGCGCATTCGACAGCGCGAACATCGGGATCAGCACATGGCTGAAGCCGAGCGCCAGCATGCCCATGAAGCCGAAACCGCCGAGGATCATGTGAGCGCGGGCTGCGGCGGCGTGATCAATCAAGAATCCAAACCGGTCATCGAGCGACAGCGCGAGCCCAAGCGCCACGAGCGCGATCAGCGACGCGAACGCCGCCCAGCCATAGGCGCGCACCACCCGCATGCTGCCGGCGCGGCGCAGATTGTCGGCGAGCAGCGCAGCGAACAGCAACAGCCCCAGCGTCGACGCTGCAGCGCCGCCGATCATCCAGGCGCTGTCGACAATCGCCATGCCGGCAATCAGCACCATGGCGCCGGGGATCAGCAACCAGGATGCCAGCCGGATCGGCCAGACTGCCGCCAGCGGCTTAGTGGTCGCTACGGGAAGAAGCTGCACGGCGGCGCCGACCGCGGTGAATGTCAGCACGCCGAGCGTCAGCAGATGCACCGCGGCCAGCGACGGGCCTGCGCCGCCGCGAAACCGTGGGAAGTCATCCGCCGCGAACAGGACGGCGCCCCACAGCAGCACGTGGCACACCGCTGCGGCGACGAAGAATCGGAACGGCACCGAAGCCGGCAGCAGCCGGCTCTTGGCCGTGCCGAGAAATCCGCTGGCGCCGATCATGCCGAGCCTCGCTGAATCTCGAGCACCACCTCGCCGTCACGCAGCAGCGTGTCGCCGGCCGGCGTCACCAGGCGATGGGACCAGCCGCGCGCGTCCAGCTCAGGATACAGCAGCAGCGGCTCTTGGCTGACCAGCGCCGTCAGGCCGTCACCGGCGTCCCCACCATCGATCAGGCGCAGCACCGCGACCAGCGGTTCGGGACACGGCAATCCACGGACGTCGAGGTGCAGCCGGTCGCCGACATACCAGCGGCGCCCACGTTCGGATTGGTCTTTGCTGCGGCTCATTGCGGCTCACTCCATGGCTCAGCCGACGCTAACCGAGCGGCCCCGGCCATCGTTGTTCTGTCGCAAGCTCAATCGCGAATGGCGGGTCAGAACAGCCCGTGCGCACCGCCGACCGCGCCGAGCACGGTGATCAGCGAAATCGCGCTCAGCACCCGATGGCCGCGGAGCGCCACCCGGAACGCGCGGTCCGGATCGCGGCGCGCCCGCGCGTCGAACCAGGCGTGCAGAAACAGCGGCTCGGCGACAAACAGCATCATGATGAAGATCGCCCACAGCCCGAGCATCGCGCCGAGCCACCAGAATTGCGGATCGGCGAGCTGCGCCCAGCGATCGTAGGCGTACAGCATGTAGAAACCGGAGATCCCGACCAGCAGCGTCGAGATTCGCGCCTGGGCGGCAAAGCGCCGCTCCAGCGCATCGAACAACGGCAGCCGCTTTGTCGCTTCCATGTCCAGAAGGCTCGGCAGGATCACGAAGGTGACGAACAGCAGTCCGCCGATCCAATGCACCACTCCGAGCACATGGATGATACGAAAGACGGTCGGCCAATCCAGCATCACGACATCACCGCAGCGTCAGAGCAGCACGAACTTCGTTAGGCGCGGAGCCACTGCACGCTCCCCTTTGCATCCGCCAGCAACACCTCGACGCCCGCCCGCGCGCGAAGGATCGCGGCGATACGGCTGCGGTCGAGCACGCTGAAGGCGGTCGATAGCGCATCGGCCTCCGTCGCGGTTGGCGCGACCACGCTAACAGAACGATACAACGACGGACTGCGTCCCGTCGATGGATCGAACAGATGCGTGAACTGCCCCGCCGGATCGAAGCGGAAGCCTGCGCCGGACGACGTTGCGATAGCACGATCCACCAACTCGACGGTGCCAAGCTCGACGCCGGCTTTCTCCGGATCGGCCAGGCCGACCCGCCAGGGCGCCCCGTCCGGCTTTGCGCCGATCGCCCGGATCTCGCCGATGTCGACCAGCGTGGCGGTCATGCCGCCGTTCCGCAGCAGATCGACCACGCGATCGGTGGCGAAGCCCTGGGCGATACCATTCAGGGTGATGGCGGCGCCCGGTCGTTTCAGCGCAATGCGGTCGGCCGAAACCAGTACGTCGTGGTAACCGACCTTGGCCAGCGCGCCTGCGACATCAGCCGTGGCCGGGCCGGCCGGATCGGCCCCTGACCGCTCGAAGTGACGTTGATACAGCTCCCACAATGGCTGCACCGTGGGATCGAACGCGCCACCGGTCTGTTCGGATAGACGGAGTGTCGTCCGCAGCAGCGCCACCATGTCCGGGTCCGGCGCGATCAGCACCCCGGATCGGTTCAGCGCGCAGATCGCCGAGTCCGGACGATACAGGCTGAATATCTGTTCGAGTCGGCGCACTTCACGCACGCTCGTCTCCACCAGCTTCGCCGCGGCGGCACGATCCGGGTGATGGATTTCGATCGACACCTGAGCGCCAAGCGCGGAGCCCCGCCACCGCACCGGCTCGCCGGCATGCGACGGCACCGCCCGTCCCAGCATCGCCATGCCGAAGGCGCTGGCCGCGATGGTGACGAAACGCCGCCGAGTGAGTGCTGACTGCGACATGGTGGTTCTCGCTAGTTCATCCGCGTTTCGGAGGCGCCATGATGATCACTCGCCGACGGCGTATCGCTGCCGAGCACGTAGTTGCTGGGAATGGCATCGAACGTCACGACGCGCCCGCCATTCGCCGCAACGAACGCTTCGGCAGCCGCGCGATCGCCGAACGGCACGGTCTCGGCCGCCCCCATCCCGCCACGCTTGCGGCTCTCGATCACGAAGAATGCCTTCTTGGCATCGACCCAGTTCGTTTCACCGGGCTGATCCCAGTTCGGCGCCCGGCCCATATCCGAGACGTAGATCGCGCGGATGTCGCGGGGCTGATCCGGCATCAGCGTAAAGGCGACCGCATCCCGCGCCGAGGAGAACCAGTACGGGTCGATCCGGCTTGCAGTAAGGATCTGTCCCTTGGGACCCGGATGCTCGACGAGGTTCATGCCGCAGAACACGCCCATGGCGTCGGCATTCAGCGCCACCGGCGGCGGCATCACAGCAGAGCCCGACTTGTCGTTGCAGCCAACGAGTAGCAGCGCGGCCGCGAGCACGACGATATGACCTGAAATCCTCATAGCTCCCTCCGGGCAAACACCGCGATCGCAAGGCCGAGCGGCAGCGCGATCCACGCCGCCATTCCGGCCAGCAGGCCGCCGAGACTGGGTTGAACCGTGCCGGCAAGCCCCGCCATGCCGGCGAACTGGCTAACATTGGTGCCGGTCAGATTGCTCAGCCGGTACAGATCGGTCGGATTGAAGAACAGCAGCACGTTGAGCACGCCTGCCGAGATCAGCCGGCCCTGATCGACCACCAACAGGCCGAGCAGCGCCATGTCGAACACCAGCACGAGTAACAGCCAGATGCCAACCGCAATGCCGGCTGCCGTGCCGCGCTGCCGCACCAGGCTCGAGGCCGCGTAGCCGAGCGCGACAAACACCGCACCGAGCAGCACCGAAGTCACGAGCATCGAGGCAAAAGAAGCCCAGCTCTGCGGCGACACTGGCGTGCCGCTGATCACCAGCGCGAGCGCCGAGACACCGTAGCCGACCAGCGTCGCGAAGCTCAGGATGGTGACGTGGCCGAGAAACTTGCCGAGAATGACGTGGGTCCGAGCGATCGGATAGCTCAGCAGCAAGATCATGGTGCCGCGCTCCATCTCGCCGACGATGGCGTCGTGCGAGATCAACAGCGCGATCAGCGGCAACAGAAAGATCGTCAGGCTCGACAGGCTGACGATCACCACATCGAGCGCCGCGGCGCCGACATGGCCGGTCGGGGCGCTGCCGAGCAGCGTCAGCGACAGCGACAATCCGGCGAGCAGCAGCGTCGCCGCGAATACCCAGCGATTGCGCAGGCCTTCCTGAATTTCCTTCAGGGCGATGACACCAATGGCCTTCATGCCGCCCGCTCCTGCTGCCGAAGGAAATGGGCGTACAATTCATCGAGCGTCGGCTCGGCGACACCGATGTCAGTGACGGCTGGATCGCCTGCCGCCTGCCGCAGCAGTCCCATTTTGCCGGCGTGATCGGCTACGCCGATCTCGCAGCGGCCATGCGCGACGACAGCATCGTTCGGCAACCATGCAGGATGCGCAGCCGGATCAGCCAGCTTCAGCGTCAGCCGGATCGGCAGTCCCGCGAGCGCACGCAGCTCAGCGAGCGTGCCGTCGGCGACCAGGATGCCGCGATTCATGATCAGAACCTGCTCGGCGCGGCCTTCGAGTTCGTCAAGCGCATGCGAGGAGATCAGCACGGTGGCGCCATCGCGCCGCAACTCGTCGAGAATTTCATAGAACGTCAACCGCAGCGCCGGATCGAGGCCCGTGGTCGGCTCATCGAGCAGCAGCACGCGCGGCCGGCCGAGAAGAGCCTGCGCCAGTCCGAGCCGTTGTCGCATGCCCTTCGAATACGTCCCCACCAGGCGCCGCGATGCCTCGCCGAGGCCGACCCGCTCCAGCAGAGCCGCGCCTTGCTTGGCGTCGCTCCCCTTCAGCCGCGCATAGAACGCCAACGTCTCGCGCCCGGTCAGCGCAGCGTTGAAGGCGACGTTCTCCGGCAGGAAACCAAGGCTGCGACGGCCGGCGAACTCGCCGGCCGCCGGGTTCTCACCGAGCACACGGATCAAGCCCCCGTCAGGACGGATCAGGCCGAGCATCAGCTTGATCAGCGTGGTCTTGCCGGCACCGTTGTGGCCGACCAGCGCGCTGAGCCGTCCGGGCACGAGCGCGAACGACACTTCGTGCAGCGCCCTCACCGCGCGATAACGCTTCTCGACGTGCTCGATGGCGACGGTCGCAGTCATGGCCCCACTCCCGGCATCGGCCGCGCCGGCGGCGCGATCAGCGGATGGGTATCGACCACCCCGCCCGGATACAGCGCCGGAAACTGGCTCTGCGCCCAACGCAGCACCTGCACGGCCGGGCTGTTGATCAGCACCTTGGCGGCCGGCGCGGTCCACAGCACGCGGTCGACCAGATCGTTCGGCCGATAGGCGGCGTCGGCAATGCCATCGTTGTTGAGGTCGAAGGCCGGATTGTCGCTCCAATAATTGCCGCGGCCATCCTTCGACCAGTCGAGGTCGCGGGTTCCGACGTACTTGACTTGATTGCGGTTGCCGATGAACGCATTACCCACGATCTCATTGCCTTCCGAACCGGCGGTGAAGTGCACGCCGATGTCACAACTCTCGAACCAGTTGTCGCGAAACCGGTTCTTGTTGGCGTTGTAGATGAACACGCATTTGGTCGGGCCGAACTGCGTATTCGCGGCGCCGTGCTCGGCCGGCATCATGCCCTTGTCGGCATCTGCGCCTTCGAAGTCCGCGCTGATCCCGGACAGCGGCCCACCGACCACGCGATTACGCTCGATGCGCGAGAAATTGGCGTAGTTGAGCAGCAGCCCGAAATCTCGATCTCGCTCGGAGACGTTGCCGAGGATCGTCAGCCGGTTGGAATACATGATGGCGTAGCCGCCATGATTGCCCACCGAGACATTGCCGCTGATTTCGCTGTCGTTGGTGTACATGTAGTGCACCGCGAACCGCACCTTCTCGAACCGGTTGTTGATGAAGCGGTCCTTGGTGCTCGTCACCGAGAAGATGCCGTCGCGGCCGTAGCGGATGGTGTTGCCGTCGACCACGACGTCCGGCGCATTCCACACCCGCACGCCGTTGCCGGCATCGTTCAGGCGGATCCCGCGCAGGCCGTCGATGGTGTTGTGGGCGACCCGCGATCCACGGGCGCCATGGATGTTGATGCCGAACAGATTGTCCTCGAGGCGGTTGCCTTCGATCAGTGCCCGCTCGGCGGTCTGCGTCAGAAACACCCCAGAATCCATCGCCTGCGGGTCGCGGCCGGAGCCGCGCACCGACAGGCCCCGCACCGTGACGTCTGGAGCCACCACGGTGATTACGCTGCCCTGCCCATGCCCGAGCACGGCAGCGCCGGGCTGACCGATCAGCACGAGCTTGCGCTCGATCCTGATCGGCCCCCGATAGTCTCCCGGCGCCAGCGCGACGGTGTCGCCGTCGCTGGCGCCGTTCAGCACCGCCTGCAGGTCCGACGACGGCACGACCTCGATGCGCGCGGCCGAAGCCGCGCCGGCCGCAGCGACGCTGAATAGCGCCACCGCCACCATGATCATCGATCGCACCGTCATCGCCATCCTCAGACGCTCTTCGGCTCGACCAGCATCCGGCCCTTCATCTCCATGTGCATGGCGTGACAGAACCAGGAGCAGTAGTACCAGTAGACGCCGGGACGATCGGCGGTGAAGGACACCGACGCGGTGGCATGCGGTGCGACTTCCATCTGGATACCGTAGTTGACGATCGAGAAACCGTGGGTGAGATCCTCGACCGTGTCGATGTTGGTGACATAGACGGTGACGTGATCGCCCTGCTTCACGTCGAACTCGGTGAGGCCGAAGTTCGGTGCGGTGGCGACGATGTAGACCCGCACCTTGTCGCCGTCGCGGACCACCTTGGAGTCTTCCTCCAGCTTCACGCCATCGGCCTTGGCCTGCTTCAGGGCGTCGGCGAACATCGGATCCGCCCGATCCCAGACCGAGATCGGATTGATCTTGGAGCGATGCACGATCGTCGCATCATGCGGCTCGGCGAAGCTCGGGCCGTCGTGCACCAGCTTCATCTTCTCCCCGGAAATGTCGATCAACTGATCGTTCTCCGGCTTCAGCGGACCGACATTGAGGAACCGGTCCTTGGAGAACTTATTCAGCGAGATCAGCCACTTTCCGTCGGCTTCCTTGGTCTGGCCCATCGACGAGTGGTTGTGGCCTGGCTGATAGTGCACATCGAGCTTGTCGATGATCGGATTGACCTTCTCGCCCTTGTAGGCACGCTTGGCCAAATCGATGTTCCATTTGCAGATCTGGCTGTCGATGAACAGCGTGGTGTAGCCGTTGCCCTTGCCGTCATAAGCGGTGTGCAGCGGGCCGAGGCCGAGTTCGGGCTCGGCGACCACGACGTCGCGCGGTTTGATCTTGTCGTCGAACAGCTGGTCGAACAGCCGCACGTCCATCACCGTCACGGTCGGCGACAGCTTGCCGTTGGCGACGATGTGGATGCCGTCCGGCGCGGTGTTCATGCCGTGCGGACCGTTCGGCACCGGGACGTAGCGGGTGTAAGGCGAGCCATGGCGGCCGTCGATCACAGGCACGCCGCCCATTTCCTTGAAGTCGCCCTTCTTCACCGCCTCTTCGATCCGCTTGAGATTGAAGATCACCACCCAATCCTGGTCGTTGGCGGTCATCTCGGCGGCGGTGACGCCCTCCTCCGAGTTGTAGCAGGTGGCGAAGGCGTACTTGCCCTGATAGTCGGCATCGACGTTGTCGAGGTTGCCGTCGACCATCACCTGCCAGGCCACCTTCATGGTGTCGCCGTCGACCGCGGTGAAGATCGCGTGGTAGTCCTTGGTCTTCGTCAGGTTGTGACCGTCGTTCGGCAGCGGCACGCGGTCTTCGCCGTTGCAGAACACGTAGCCGGTGCGCGGATATTTCTGCACGCGCAGGCCGTGCACGGTGTGCTGGTTCGGAAGCTGAATGATCTTGTCGCACTTCATCACGTCGAGACGGACCCGCGCGACGCGGGTGTTAGCCTTGTCATTCATGAAGGCGTAGCGGCCGTCATAGGTGCCTTCGGTGAACGACAGATGCGGGTGATGCAGGTCGCCGTTGACATAAGTGCCGCCGCGGCTCTTCAGGAATTCGCGGCTCTCGGGCAGCAGGCCTTCGGTCAGCACCTTGAGGCTTTCGTTGGTCTGGCCCCAAC
>NZ_QTKI01000013.1:0-27539 GCF_010820945.1 Rhodopseudomonas sp. BR0C11 | reverse complement strand
AGATCACGCGGCTGTCAGCGGGCGGCCGGCCGCTGCGATAGCGCACGTTCTTCAGGATTTGCGGCAGCGGATCGAACCGGTGGCAGACTTCGGAGACCGGACGGCCGAGCTTCTGCACCATCGCCAACACCTGCAGGGCCGCGACGAAGCCGTCGCCGGTGGTGTTGAAATCGGACAAGATGATGTGACCCGAGGACTCGCCGCCGACGTTGTAGCCCTCTTTCAGCATCTGCTCGAGCACGTAGCGGTCGCCCACCGGGGTGCGCAGCAGCGCGATGCCTTCGCCCGCCAGGAAGCGCTCGAGTCCGAGATTGGACATCACGGTGGCGACCACGCCCGGCTTGGCGAGGCGGCCGTCTTCCTTCCAGCTCTGGCCGATCACCGCCAACAGCTGATCGCCGTCGACCACATGGCCGCGCTCGTCGACCAGGATCACGCGGTCGGCATCGCCATCGAGTGCAATGCCGATATCGGCGCGCATCTCGCGGACCTTGGCGCATAGCGCCTGCGGCGCGGTAGAGCCGCATTCCTTGTTGATATTGAAGCCGTCGGGTTCGACCCCGATCGAAATCACGTCGGCGCCGAGCTCCCACAGCGCTTCCGGCACCACCTTGTAGGCGGCGCCATTGGCGCAATCGATCACCACGCGGAGGCCTTCGAGGCTCAGCTCGCGCGGCAGCGTGCGCTTGGCAAATTCGATGTAGCGATCGTGGACGCCGTCGATGCGGCGGGCGCGGCCGAGGCTGGCACTCTGCGCGAGCTTCTTGTCGAGAGACTCGTCGAGCATCAGCTCGATCTGCTTTTCGACTTCGTCGCTGAGCTTGTAGCCGAGCGGGCCGAACAGCTTGATGCCGTTGTCCTCGAACAGATTATGCGAGGCCGAAATCATCACGCCGAGGTCGGCGCGCATCGACTTGGTCAGCATCGCGACCGCCGGGGTCGGCATCGGGCCGACCAGCAGCACGTCCATCCCGACCGAGGTGAAGCCGGCGACCAGCGCGTTCTCGATCATGTAGCCGGACAGACGCGTATCCTTGCCGATCACCACGCGGTGGCGGTGCTCGCCGCGCTGAAACGCGAGGCCTGCAGCCTGGCCGACCTTGAGGGCCAGCTCCGGCGTGATCAAACCGTTGGCGCGGCCCCGGATTCCGTCCGTCCCGAAATATCTGCGGCTCATCCAATCATCCCCCGCCCTTGCCGGTCACGGTCAAAAACCCACGATTCGTCCGGGGCTTGCCGTACGGCGAAACGGCCTTATAGGCCCAAAATAGTTGCGGGGACTTCAAAAAATGTAATCAAAGATTACGCCGCCGACTTGGGGCGACGGCGTAAGCACTTGATAAATATCATCTATCCAGACGTATGCCGCGTCGGGTGATTAATCCTTGCGGCGCTTATCCCCATCCGGTTTTGACGGTGCCGGCTGGGTCACGCTGACCGGGTCGGAGCCCGGAAACGACTCCTCGAGCCCTTCATTGAGCTGATCTTCCAGCTCCTTCTTGTTCTTGGTCGGGGTTTCGGCGGTCTTGGCGTCGGTCATCGCGGTCCTCCTGCTCGAACCTTGAGAATTCGAAAGAAAACGCGCCGCGATGCACCGGGTTCCCCGAGGTTCGGCAAAGCCCGACGCGACGATTTTGCACATGGCGTCCGCGTGCTACAGGACGAGCGGCTCGCAACAACCCGCAAGAGGCGGACGGCATTTCCATGAAAGAGATCACCTGCATCGAAGACCTCCGCCAGATCCACAAGCGCCGGGTGCCGAAGATGTTCTTCGACTACGTCGACCACGGCTCCTACGCCGAGGAGACGCTGCGGGCGAATGTGGAAGACCTGAAGCGGATCAAGTTCCGCCAGCGCATCCTGGTCGACATCTCCAAGCGCGATCTCGCCACCACGATCCTCGGCGACACCTACGCGATGCCGCTGATCCTGGCGCCGGTCGGCTCGACCGGGATGCAGCACGCCGACGGCGAGATCCACGCCTGCCGCGCCGCGCAGGCTGCCGGCATCCCCTATACGCTGTCGACGATGTCGATCTGCTCGATCGAGGATGTCGCCGCGAACGTCGAGAAGCCGTTCTGGTTTCAGCTCTACGTGATGCGTGACCGCGGCTTCGTCAAAGCGCTGATCGAGCGCGCGATCGCCGCCAAGTGCAGCGCACTGGTGCTCACGGTCGACCTTCAGGTGATCGGCCAGCGCCATCAGGACATCAAGAACGGCATGACGGTGCCGCCGCAGCTGTTCAAGCTGAAGAACGTCATCGACATCGCCACCAAGCCGCGCTGGGTGAAGGGCATTCTCGGCACGCCGCGGCGCAACTTCGGCAACATCGCGGGCCACCTGCCCGGCTCCAAGGATCTGGAATCGGTGTCGGCCTGGGTGGCATCGCAGTTCGACGCTTCGCTGAACTGGCGCGACATCGACTGGATCCGCTCGATCTGGCCGGGCAAGCTGATCATCAAGGGCATCCTTGACGTTGAGGACGCGCGCGAGGCGGTGAAGGTCGGCGCCGAGGCGCTGGTGGTGTCGAACCATGGCGGGCGCCAGCTCGACGGCGCGCCGTCGTCGATCGAGGTGCTGCCGGAGATCGTCCACACGGTCGGTTCGCACATCGAAGTGATGTTCGATGGCGGCGTCCGCTCCGGCCAGGACGTGATGCGCGCGCTCGCGCTCGGCGCCAAGAGCTGCATGATCGGCCGCGCCTACATCTACGGCCTCGGTGCCTATGGCGGCCCGGGCGTCGCCAAGGCGATCGACATCATCGGCAAGGAGCTGTCGACCACGATGGGCCTGTGCGGCGTCAATTCGATCCACGAGATCGACGAGAAGGTGCTGGCGGAGTAACTCCGCCCTGCCCTCTCCACGTCATTGCGAGCCGAAGGCGAAGCAATCCAGCCGAGTGCACGGCGCGGGATTGCTTCGTCGGTTCGCTCCTCGCAATGACGGGGAGAGGACAACTAACAACAACAAAAGCAAAAATGAGGAGGAAACCAATGACCAATATGCAGACGAGCGTGCAGCCCGCTTCCAGCGAAGTGCTCTATGCGGTCGAGGATCACATCGCCACGATCACGCTGAACGCGCCGGAGCGGCTGAACACCATTTCCGGGCCAATGCTGAATACGCTCGCGGCGCTACTCACCAAGGCCAATGAGGATCCCGAGGTGCGCTGCGTGATCCTGACCGGCAACGGCCGCGCGTTCTGCGCCGGGCTCGACCTCAACAAGGAGCGCGGCGACGAAGGCCTCAGCGCGGCGTCGTCGCCGACCACGCTCGACCTGCGCAACACGCCGCCGACCGTGCTGCAGGCGATGGACAAGCCGGTGATCTGCGCCGTCAACGGCGGCGCGGCCGGCTACGGCATGGATACCGCGCTCGGCTGCGACATCCGTATCATGGCGGAATCCGCCAAGCTGGCTGCCGCCTTCGTCAAGCGCGGCGTAGTGCCGGAGAGCGGCGGTACCTGGTTTCTGCCGCGGATGATCGGCTGGGCCAAGGCGGCAGAGCTGATCTTCACCGGCCGGACGCTGAGCGCGCGCGAGAGCCTGGAATGGAGCCTCGCCAACGAAGTCGTCCCAGACGCCGAGCTGATGGGACGCGCCCGCGGGGTCGCCAAGGAAATCGCCGGCAACGCGCCGCTGGCGGTGCAGGCGGCGAAGCGCATGATGCGGATGGGCCTCAACGAGACCTTCCCGGATCACGTTCATCACGTGTACTTGCAGCTGCTGCCGCTGTTCAAATCCAAGGACATGGCCGAAGGCATCCGCGCCTTCCTGGAAAAGCGTGAACCGAACTTCCAAGGCAAGTAAGCCCCGCGCCACTCAGTCCTGTGCCACGTAGTCCTACGCGGCGCCGTCTTACGGTTTGATTCACCGGTCGGGCGACACTGTGGGGCAACGCCCAGGCCGCCTGCAGCCTTGCTGCAGATGGCTGCGCGTGTGTTCGCCATCGCAGCCAGCTCGATCGGAGCGCCATGACCGACCATCCCGAGAGCCCTGCCGCGGCTGCGGCGGGTTCAGCAGAGTTGAAGCCGCGCCTCCTGGTGATCGATGACGACCAGGTGCACCGCACGATCATCTGCAAGATCGCGGTGCGCGCCGGGTTCGAACCGGTCGAAGCCGGCACGCTCGACGAGGTCGTCGAGCTGACCACCTACAATGATTTCGAAGGCGTCACGCTGGACCTGTCGCTCGGCGAGCAGGCCGGCACCGAGGTGCTACGCCATTTTGCCGATCGCGACTTCCGGGCGCCGATCATCATCCTCAGCGGCGCCAAGAGCGAGATCGCACGCAAGGCGCATGATTTCGGCGAGTCGCTCGATCTCACCATGCTGGAAGCGGTGTCGAAGCCGGTGGATCTCACCGAACTGCGCGAGCAGCTTTCGATTATCGCGCGGACGTGGCGGATCATGCACCACGCCGCATAGCTCCCGAACGCTTACTTCGGCACCAGATCGGCCTCGACCAGCGCCCGCAGCTCCGCGGTGACGTGCGGCCGCGCCCCGAACCACAGATCGAAACCGCGCACCGCCTGGTGGAGCAGCATGCCGAGACCGTCCGCGGTGCGCAGCCCGCGCGCCTTGGCGGCGGCGAGCAGATCGGTCTCCAGCGGCACATAGACCAGGTCCGCCACCACCGCATCCGCCGGTAGCGCCGACAGGTCGATCTGCAGCGGCGGCTGTCCCTTCATGCCGAGCGAGGTGGTGTTGACCAACAGACCCGCGCCCGGCAGCGCCGCGGGGATGTCGCTCCAGGCGATCGGCACCACACGGTCGCCGAACAGATCGCGCAGCGCCTCTGCCCGCTCGATCGAACGATTGGCGAGCGCGATCCGCTGCACGCCGCGCTCCAACAGGCCGAACACCACCGCCCGCGACGAGCCGCCGGCCCCGAGCACCACGGCATGCGGGGAGCGATCCCAGCCCGGCGCCGAGGCGTCGAGATTGCCGATGAAGCCTTCGATGTCGGTGTTGGTCGAGCGCAACAGATCGCCGTCGTAGTACAGCGTGTTGGCGGCGCCGACCGCGCGGGCGCGCTCGTCCGGCTCGGTGAGCTGCAGCGCGCGTTCCTTGTGCGGGATGGTGACGTTGGCGCCGACATAGCCGTGCGTCTTCAGGTGCAGCACGAATTCGGCAAAGCCTTCCGGCGGTACCGCTTCGATCGAGTAGCCGCCCTCGATGCCGAGCTGGCGCAGCCAGTAGTGGTGGATCAGCGGCGAGCGCGAATGCGCCGCCGGCCAGCCGATCAGACACGCGGCGCGCTTGGTCGCAGCCATTTCGCCCTCCAACAGACGCGAGACCTCCGAAGCCTGTGAAAATCAGGCTGTCGCGCCAGCGTCAATCGCAAAACGCGGCGCCGCGACGGAAGTCGGGGACGTCAGACCGAAGCGGGCTGCGGTGCGGTCGCCTCCTCGGGCGCGGGGGTCTTGCCCTTGACCTCGTCGACCGCGCTCGCGATGTCGGCGCGGTAGTGCGCCAGCGGCGGCTTGACGCCATGGGTGAGCAGCGCGCGGCGGACGGTCGGCGAGGCCCCGGTGACGATCAGCTTGATGCGCTTGCGCTGCGCCGACAGCGCCACCCGGTAGATCGCATTCGCGGCGGTGGAGTCCAGGAACGGCACCGCGGCGAAGTCGACCACGAACACCTTGTGGCGATCGGCGATGTTGTTGAGCACCGAAGACACCGTCGCGGCGGCGCCGAAGAAGAACGCCCCGGTGATGCGATACACCACCACGTCCGGATCAGTGACCAGCGACAGATCGGCGGCGGTGCCGCGGCGCTTGCCGCTCTCGTCGGCACGATCTTCCTGCGCCAGCCCGGAATACGCCTCCACCCCGGTGACTTCGGACATGCGGTGAATGAACAGCACCGCGCCGAGCGCAAAGCCGACCACGATGCCTTCGGTGAGGTCGCGGAACACGGTGAGCAGGAAGGTCGCCAGCACCACCACCGCGTCGCCGCGCGACGAGCGCACCAGCGTGGCGAATTCGTGCTTCTCCGCCATGTTCCAGGCGACGATCGCCAGCACCGCGGCGAGCGTGGCGAGCGGGATGTAGCTCGCCAGCGGCGCCGCCACCAGCATGAACACCAGCAGGAACACCGAGTGCAGCATGCCGGCGATCGGCGTGCGCGCACCGGTGCGGATGTTGGTCGCGGTACGGGCGATCGCGCCGGTGACGCAGATGCCGCCGAACAGCGCCGAGCCCATGTTGGCGAAGCCCTGCGCCACCAGTTCGCAGTTCGAGCGATGCCGCCGCCCGGTCATGCCGTCGGCCACCACCGCGGAGAGTAGCGACTCGATCGCGCCGAGCAGTGCGAACGCCATCGCGTCGGGCAGCACTTCGATCACCTTGGCGACCGAGAACACCGGCCAGGACGGCAGCGGGAAGCTCTCGGGAATGCCGCCGAACCGGGTGCCGATGGTGGCGACCGGCAGCGAGAAGCCCCACACCAAGGCGGCAGTCACGGCGACCGCGATCAGCAGCCCCGGCCAGTTGGGCCGCAGCTTCTTCAGGCCGACGATCAGCACGATCGCGGTCAGCGCGATGCCGAGCGCATAGAAATTCATGGTCGGCAACGCCTGCGCCAGCGCTTCGAGCTTGGGGAGGAACGGCCCCGGCTCGTGCGCCAGCTCAATGCCGAGCAGATCCTTGAGCTGACTGGCGAAGATGATCACCGCGATGCCGGCGGTGAAACCGACCGTGACCGGATAGGGAATGAATTTGACGTAGGTGCCGATCTGCAGGAAGCCGGCGATCACCAGCATGATGCCGGCCAGGAAGGTCGCAAGCAGCACGCCGTCGATGCCGTGGCGCTGCACGCTGAGCATCACCAGCACGATGAAGGCGCCGGCTGGGCCGCCGATCTGAAACCGCGAGCCGCCGAGCAGCGACACCAGAAATCCGCCGACCACCGCGGCATAGAGGCCGCGATCCGGCGTGACGCCGGAGGCGATCGCGATCGCAGTCGACAGCGGCAGCGCCACGATCGCGACGGTGAGACCGGCGATCAGGTCGGCGCGAAAGTCGCCGAGGCCGTAGCCCTCGCGCAGCGCCGTGATCAGCTTTGGGGTGAACAGCTCGCGGAAGCTCGGTTTGGTGGCAGCCACAAGTCGCCGGGAGGTGTCCATGCTGTTTGCTCCTGGTCCGCCCCGCTGCTGCACCGAAACCGTTAGGCCTCGTTGCGGGGCGGCGCCGGCTCTTTGAACCGGACGCCGCGGCCGCCGCCTTCGCTGCGGGAATTGTCTCCAATCAGGGTCACGCCGCAGCGGTCGAGGGCCTCGATCACCTTGGTGAGTGATTCCACCACACCACGGACGTTGCCTTCGCTCGCCTCCATCCGCTGGATGGTCGGCAGCGACACGCCCGACAGTTCGGCCAGCGTGCGCTGGTCGATGCCAAGCAGCGCGCGCGCGGCGCGCAATTGGGCTGCGGTCATCATGGATGAAGCATGAACTCTGATGTCTGAAGATGCCAATATGATGCTTCGAATAGCATCAAGCAAACAAGAAACGGCTGGAGTGATGTCTGAGACATCAGTCCAGCCGCTTCGGAGCAGTCATATTTTAGTGAGCGAGGCGGAAGACGTTCCGCCTCGCCGACTTTCTAGGGTCAGGCCGCCGCCTGGCGGTGGGCCGCAACGATCTGGTCAGCGGTCCGCCCGCTGACTTCGGCCATATGGTCGAAGGTGCGAGTGAAGCTGCCTGCACCGGCCGTGGCCGAGCGCAGCTCGACAATCAGGTCGCCGATCTCCGCCTCCGGCATGGTGGCGCGCACCATGTCCCAACCCGGCCAGCCCTCGCGGGTGTCGAAGCCGAGGATCTGGCCCCGCCGCCCGGACAGGATGGCGTTGACCTTGGCGGTCGCCTCGGTCGGGCAGACGATCTCGACGGTGTGAATCGGCTCCAGCAGCACCGGCTGGCACTGTGGCAGCGCCTCGGCGATGCCGATCCGCGCCGCGGTACGGAACGCCATGTCGGACGAATCCACGCTGTGATACGAGCCGTCGGTCAGGGTGACGTGGACGTCGACCACCGGGAAGCCGAGCGGTCCGGCACGCAGGGCATCGATCACGCCCTCCTCCACCGCGCCCATGTAGTTGCGCGGCACCGCGCCGCCGACCACGGTCTCGGCGAAGGCGAAGCCCTCACCCCGCGGTAGCGGCTTGATGTCGAGCACCACGTCGCCGAACTGGCCATGGCCGCCGGACTGCTTCTTGTGGCGACCGCGCTGAGTCACCGGCTTGCGGATGGTCTCGCGATAGCCGATCCCCGGCGCATGCGACTTCACGGTGACGCCGTAGCGGTCGTGCAGTCGCTCCAGCGCCACGCGCAGATGCATCTCGCCTTGTCCCCACAGCACCATCTCGTGGCTCTGCGGATCGTGCACGATGGTGAGCGAGGGATCTTCCTCGTTCAGCCGCTGCAGCGCCTGGCCGAGCTTGACGTCGTCCTTGCGATCCGTAGCGGCGAGCGCCATTGCCAGCACCGGCGGCGCGGCCGTGACTTCGACCAGCGAGGCCGGCGCGGTCTTGCCGTTGCCGAAAGTGTCGCCGGTCTTGATCGTGTCGAGCTTGCCGAGTGCGACGACATCGCCGGCCGTAGCCGACGAGCGCTTGCTGTCGTGCCCGCCGCCAACGGCCTGCATGCCGGAGACACGCGACGCCTCACCGGACGATGACTGCACGTTGTCGCCGTCCGCGAGCGTGCCGGCGAATAGCCGGGCCAGCGACAGCTTGCCGCCGTGCTGCAGATGCTGAGTCTTGAAGACGTAGCCGATCGCATCCTTGCCGGCGGTGACGCCGAGGCGTGCCGCGGTTTCGGTGACGTCGGGCGCTTCGTGACGCAGCGCCTTGAGAAGACGCAGCACGCCATTCTCGCGCAGCGCCGAGCCGAGCAGCACGGGACAAATCACGCCTTCGCGCAGCTCGCGGGCGAGATCGTCGAACACCGCATCGCGCGGAGGCTGGATGTCGTCGAGCAATTGCTCCATCAGCGCGTCGTCGTGATCGGCGAGCTTCTCGAGCATCGAGAACCGCGCTTCCTTCTCACGGTCGAGATTGCCGCCTTCGAGGTCGATCACTTCGGAAGGTTTGTGCTCCCGATAGACGAAGGCGCGCTCCAGCGCGAGATCGACATAGCCGGCGATCAGGTCGCCGTTCCAGATCGGAATCTGGCGCAGCACCAGCGGGATACGCGAGGCCGGCTGCAGACTGTCGAGCACTTCGCGAATGCGTTTGTTGGCGCGATCGATCTTGTTCAGGAACAGAAATCTGGGAATGCCGAGATCTTCGAGTTCGCGCAGGATCAGCTGCAACTGCGGCAGCTTGCGCTCGTCGGCTTCACACACCACCACGGCGGCGTCGACGGCGGGAAGCGCCGCGCGCATGTCGTGCGCGAATTCGACGGAGCCGGGACAATCGAGGAAGGTGTAGCTCTCACCCATGAATTGGGTGGTGACGGCCGTCAGGCTGAGGCCCATTTTGTGCTGGCGTGCCTCGGGGCTGGAGTCGCCGTGCGAGGTGCCCGCATCGACCGAGCCGGCCCGCGGGATGGCGCCGGTTCGTGCCAGGATCGCTTCAAGTAGTGTGGTTTTTCCGCTTTGGAATGGGCCCACCAGTGCGATGCACCGGGGACCACGGGGACTTCTGACGTCTTGTCCCATCGCCGCCTCCTTCTATCTGGAGCTCGGCCCGTGATTGGGTCGGCAAGACGTGATGTTTTCGCAACACACGACACTTGGCAAGCGCGAAAAATTACGACGCGATGATGTCGGTGTTGAGCAGGATCAAGGACACCAAAAATTTGCGCTGCGACGCGTTTGCATCGCAGCGCAATGTTGCAAAACGGGAATTGGAGCGGCGAGCGCGCTGTTACTTAGCGGCCCGGACGCAGCTCGAGTTCCTGCAGGCCGACCGCAACGTTGACACCGGTCTGGCCCTGCAGGCTGACCGGCTGCAGCGCGATCGAATTCGCCGAGCCGCCGAGCAGCACGTTGGCGCCGAGACCGACGCCGACCGAAGCCGACCCTTGTGCACCTGCGTAGTTACCAGCGAGGTCGCCGGGGCCGAAGCGTTCGACCGGCGCGAACACCGCCCAGCCGAGCGCGGTTTCCGGGGTGATACCAATATCGAGACCGACCTTGCGGATGGTGGCGACATAGGGCGTGTCCGGGCGGCCTTCGGTGCGCAGCACGCAGCCGAGGTTGGTCACCGAACCGACGATGAAGCCCATGCTGGCACCGCCGCGGCATTCGAGCATGCCGACACGCACCCGGCCCTGTTGAGCATCGGCGGCGGTTGTTATCAGCGCGGCGGCGGCGAGGCCGGCGAGAAGCGAGAGGCGGCGCATAGCGAAGATCTCCGACGTGGGAAGGTGATGCGGAAGACGACCCGATTCGGGCAAACGCGCAAACGAGTGCGCGCCATCTAGTCACAGCATCGGCAAATCTTCAATGACACCCCCGGGCGCGCTGCGCCGCGACCAGGTGCCCGAGCGTACAAAGGCGTCCAGACGCAAAAAGGGCCCGCGCTGGCGGGCCCTTTTCGTTACGACGCTAATGCTTCGTAAACGCTGTCACTTAGTGATGATGACGGCGATGCTTGCGATAGTGCTTCTTGGCGATCGGGGCCGGCAGCAACTGCACGTCGACGATGCCGGCGGTCGCGTTCAGACCGGTCTGGCCCTGCAGGCTGAGCGGCTGCAGCGCGAAGGCGTTGTTCGAACCGCCGACCAGCAGGTTGCCGCCGACGCCGAAAACGAACGACGCGTTGGCGCCGACGCCACCGTAGCTGCCGCCGAGGTCACCGCGACCGACGCGCTGAGTCGGGGCGTACACGGCCCAGGCGAGGCCGGTGTTCTGGGTGAAGCCGAGGTCGACGCCGATGCGCTGCACGTGCGCGATGTACGGCTCGGGACGACGGCCGTCGGTCCGGAACAGGCACTCGAGCTGGGTGGTCGAGCCGACCACGTAGCCGACGTTCGGACCGCCGGCGCATTCGATCACGCCGACCTGCACGCGCTGTTGCGCGCTCGCGCTCGCAACCGAGGCGATCAACGCGACCGCAGCGATGCCGAACTGTCTCAGGGTAAACATATAAGCACTCCACATGTGGATTGAGATTGCGACGGCGACAAAAAGGAAGCGTCTTGTCCAAAACAAGGCGCTTTCGCAGTTTTGGAACGAATCCTGTGAACGTTGCGGATTGTTAATGAAATCTTTACCGCAAATTTCCACAGAACCGCTGAATGCGTTTGCAGGCGTCCTCGAGATCCGACGTCTTGGTGGCATAGGAGATGCGGAATGCCGGGCCGAGGCCGAACGCCGAGCCCTGCACCACCGCGACGCCTTCTGCTTCCAGAAGCTCGGTGACGAAGTCCTGGTCGGTCTCGATCTTTTTGCCCGACGGCGCGGTCTTGCCGATGGTGCCGGCACACGACGGATAGACGTAGAACGCACCCTCGGGACGCGGGCAGTCGATGCCGGTCGCTTGGTTCAGCATCGAGACCACCAGATCGCGGCGCTCCTTGAACACCTTGTTGTGGGCGTCGATGAAGTCCTGCGGACCGTTGAGCGCCTCGACGGCGGCCCACTGGGCGATCGAGCACGGGTTCGAGGTCGACTGCGACTGGATCGTCGACATCGCCTTGATCAGCTCGGCCGGGCCGCCGGCGTAGCCGATCCGCCAGCCGGTCATGCAATACGACTTCGACACGCCGTTCACCGTGAGGGTGCGATCGAACAGCTTCGGCTCGATCTGCGCCGGGGTGGTGAACTCGAAGTCGTCATAGACGAGGTGCTCGTACATGTCGTCGGTCATCACCCAGACATGCGGGTGCTTGACCAGCACGTCGGTGAGCGCCTTCAGCTCGGCACGGCTGTAGGCCGCGCCGGTCGGGTTCGACGGCGAGTTGAGAATGATCCACTTGGTCTTCGGCGTGATCGCCGCTTCCAGTGCCGCCGGCTGCAGCTTGAAGCCGAACTCGGCGGTGCACACCACCGGCACGCTTTCGCCGCCGGCGAGCGCGACCATCTCCGGATAGCTGACCCAATACGGCGCCGGGATGATCACCTCGTCGCCCGGATTGATGGTCGCCATCAGGGCGTTGTACAGCACCTGCTTGCCGCCGGTACCGACGATGATCTGGTTCGGCTTGTAGGTCAGGCCGTTCTCGCGCTTGAACTTGTCGATGATGGCCTGCTTCAGCTCCGGAATGCCATCGACCGCGGTGTACTTGGTCTTGCCGGCCTCGACCGCATGGATCGCCGCCAGCTTGATGTTGGCGGGAGTATCGAAGTCCGGCTCGCCGGAGCCCAGGCCGATGACGTTGCGCCCGGCCGCTTTCAGCTCACGCGCTTTGTCCGTGACCGCGATGGTCGCGGACGGCTTCACACGATCGAGCGCGGTGGCGAGGAACGGCATCGTCTTCTCCTTGCAGCCGTCATGAGTCGGCATTTGGCGCGACTCTTCCATCTCTGACGGGAATATCCCCACACTAAGCGCGGCCACGTTGCATCGCAAGAAGCTTGCGGGAATAGCGGCATTGTTCAGTCGTCGGCACAACCGCCAGGAGAGGCCGTGCGTCCCCCTGCCGAGAACGGTAGTTGCCAGTCATGCGCGGCATTGCGCGCACCCGCGCGATTTCGCATAGCGAAAAGACGAAATCGGTCGCAGCAGCGGGATTTTCGGGTCACCGCCGTCCCCTGTGCAATGCGGCATGGGATTTCGACCCTTTCCAGCGCTTGGGGCATGCGGGGCCTGCCGGGGGACATCATTGTTTAGCCGCGTTAGGCGCGGCAGATGCCGGCGGCAGGGAGAGCGAAGCGACCTTCAGGATGTACAAGCTCTATTCGATGCAGCGATCGGGAAACAGCTACAAGGTTCGCCTTGCGCTGGCGCTTCTCGATGCCCCCTACCGCGCGGTCGAGGTCGATATCCTGCGCGGCGAAAGCCGCACGCCGGATTTCCTCGCCAAGAATCCGAGCGGCCAGGTGCCGCTGCTGGAGACCGCACCGGGCCGCTACCTCGCCGAATCCAACGCGATCCTATGGTATCTCGCCGTCGGCACCTCGCTGGCGCCGGACACCCGCATGGACCGCGCCGAAGCGCTGCAATGGATGTTCTTCGAGCAGCACGCGCTGGAGCCGAACATCGGCTCGGCGTATTTTTGGCTGTGCTTGGTCAAGGGCGGCCGCGACCTGCAGACCCACGCGCTGGAGGATTGGCTTGAGCGCGGCTATGCGGCGCTGCAGGTGATGGAAAATCATCTCAAGACCAACGATTACTTCGCGGCCGGCCAGCTCACCATCGCCGACATCGCGCTTTACGGCTACACCCACGTCGCCGACCAATGCGATTTCGACCTGTCGACGTTTCCGGCGGTGAACGCGTGGCTGCGCCGGGTGGAGCAGACCCCGGGCTTCATCACCATGGATTGGACCCCGGAAACCATCGCCGCCGACCCGACGAGCTTCGCGGCCGAGGCCTGACGGCGGCCCTACCGCTCGAATTCCGCCGCGATTTGGCCATGATTGGCGCCCTTCGGCGCCGCACAAACGCCCGTGATCGCACGACAATTCACCTACGCCGGTGATTCGCCGGCGTTTGGTTCGAGGATTTCGAGTCATGCTTTCGTCGCCCGGCTCGGCGCCCGGCTTCAACCGGCCTGCCGCGCCCGTCACCTCTCCCCGTTTGGTTCGAGCCGTCGCCGCTTCACTGGTCATCGCGGTCGCCTCGCTCGGCACCATCCTCGCGCTGACGCTGCTGTCGACCCAATGCGGGCCAGGCTGCGGCATGGGGACGCCTTTCGCGCTCTGATCGGCTCGGCAACGATCCTTTCCCATCACGGCGCGTTGACTCGCGCGCCGCACCGCAGCCGCGACGGCCATCCTGCGAGGAGGCAGTGCGATGAAGGCTCCGATCGTCTGGGTTTCCGGCACGCTCAGCGCGTCCACCGCGCTGCTTGCCTCGCTGCTGATCGTCACCGCGAGCCGCGGCGAGATCACCACTTACGAATCCTCCGCCGGCCCGCTGACCGTCCAGACCGTCGCGCAGAAGCTGGTGCATCCCTGGGGTCTGGCGTTTCTGCCTGACGGCCGGATGCTGGTGACCGAGCGCCCCGGCCGCCTGCGGCTGGTGACGCCGCAAGGCCAGGTGTCGAAGCCGCTGCAGGGCGTGCCCGAAGTGTGGGCCTCGGGCCAGGGCGGACTGCTCGACGTCGCGGCCGACAAGGACGTCGCCAGCAACCACACGATCTACCTGTGCTACGCCGAACGCGATGGCAACGGCGGACGGACCGCGGTCGCGCGCGCGTCTCTCGACGCCGGCCAAGCGCCGCGGCTGAGCGACGTCAAGGTGATCTTCCACCAGCAGGGGCCGCTGTCGTCCGGCAATCACTATGGCTGCCGGATCGCGCAAGGCACCGACGGCAATCTGTTCGTCACGCTCGGCGAGCACTACGCGCATCGCGATCAGGCGCAGAGCCTGTCCAATCATCTGGGCAAGATCGTCCGCATTGCGCCGGACGGCAGCGTGCCCGACGGCAATCCGTTCGCCGGCCGCGACGGCGCCGAGCCTGAACTCTGGAGCCTCGGCCACCGCAATCCGCAGGGCCTCGCCTTCAACCCCGCCGACGGCAAACTGTGGGAGGTCGAGCACGGCCCCCGCGGTGGCGATGAGGTCAACATCATCCGCAAGGGTGAGAATTACGGCTGGCCGGTGATCGGCTACGGCATCGACTACAACGGCGCCAAGATCCACGAGGCGACCGCAAAGCCGGGCATGCAGCAGCCAGCAAAATATTGGGTGCCGTCGATCTCGCCGAGCGGGATGGCGTTCTACACCGGCAAGCTGTTTCCGACCTGGACCGGCAGCCTGTTCGTCGGCGCGCTGTCCGGACAGATGCTGGTGCGGCTGTCGCTCGACGGCGACAAGATCACCGGCGAAGAGCGGTTGCTGCAGACGCTGGACGAGCGAATTCGCGACGTGCGCCAGGGGCCGGACGGCGCGCTGTGGCTGTTGACCGACAGCGATACGGGGCGACTCTTGCGCGTCGCGCCGGCAGCCAACTAAGCGGTATTTTCAGCGGAGAAGTGCGCCCGCGGCCGCGGTTCGCCTCACACGTTAAGATGTAGTTGACGCGTCACCGCCGTGTAACAAACTACCGTTAGGGTCCGCTCGCGTCTGATCGAGGCCCCCCGTCGCCGATCAACGTCCCCAGCGGTCCCCGTCAGTCGCCGCGTCTGACCGGGGCCGCACCTTTTTGAGCGGCGCAAAGTTATTGCCATGCTGCGATTCATCCTCGTCATTGCCGCCGTCGTGCCGCTGACGTTGTCCCTGCTGCCGGTGCATCTGCTGGCGATCCGGTTCGGCTGGCGCGCACAGCGCACGATTCCGCAGCTGTATCATCGCATCGTCTGCGCGCTGATCGGCGTCCGCATTCATCAGGTCGGCCGCCGCTGCGACGGCCCGGTGCTGATCCTGTCCAATCACGTCTCCTGGCTCGACATCTGCGTGATCTCCGCGGTGGCGCCGGTGTCGTTCATCGCCAAGAGCGAAGTCGCCGGCTGGCCGGTGTTCGGCGCGCTGGCGCGCTGGCAGCGCACCGTGTTCATCGATCGCCAGGCCCGGCATCGCACCGGCGAGGCGACGCGCGAGATCGGCGCGCGGTTGCAGGATGGCGACGCCATGGTGCTGTTCGCCGAGGGCACCTCGTCCGACGGCAGCCGCGTGCTGCCGTTCCGCTCGGCGCTGGTCGGCGCGGTGCATCACGCGATCGGCGAACAGAGCGGCGCCCGCGTCGCAGTGCAGCCGATGGCGGTGACGTATACCGGCTTCGGCGGCCTGCCGATCGGCCGCGAGTTGCGCCAGCGCGTGGCGTGGTACGGCGACGCCGAGCTGATTCCGCATTTCGTCGAGCTGCTGTCGGCCGGTGCGATCGACGTCACCGTCAGCTGGGGCGATGCGGTCGCGACCTCGATCGACGCCGACCGCAAGCAGATCACCCGCAACGCCGAGCAGTCGGTGCGCCGGATGTGCGAAGCCGCCCGCCGCGCCGGCATGCGCGGCGCCATCGCCCCGCGCCCCGCCGCAGCGCCGGTGACGACGCCCGATGTGCAGCCGGAAGCGGCGTAGGGCGCTTCAAGCGGCCGCCGGCACTGGCGACCACCTGATCTCGTCCGCTCCCACAAAGCAGGCGTGAGAGAACAGGCCAAGATCGAGCTCGTTCATCAAGCGAACATCGCTCAAATCCGGGCAACTCTTCTTGGCAGGATCGTAAGAGCGGTCGATCTGCGAAATGATCACCAGGATCACGCCCGCGCTGTGGGCGAACGCCCGCAGCGAGCGGATCTGAGTGTTCAAGTCCGGCGTGTCGCGACGCCGGTCGAGCAACTGCAGATAGTCGATCACCGCTAGCGATCCGCGTTCGGCTGACGCCAGTTGGCCGATGATGTAGTCCGAGCAGATCGCATCCGACGTATCCAGCGCGAACTTGTCCGCCAGTGACGCCGGATCGGCTCCGATCGCGCGAAGCCGCGTCAGCACCTCGACCTCGGTGTATTCGAGCGTGAAGAAGGCGCTGGTGCGCCCTGCCCTGATCGCCTCGACGGCGAGTTCGAGGCTGAGCAGCGTCTTGCCCTGCCCCGGCCTCGCGCCGAGCAACACCAGATCGCCGGGAGTCAGCGCCCCGAACAGACGGGCCGCCGGCGAAGCCGCCGCCGACTGAAGCAGCAGGCTCCAGCGCTCGAATCCTTCTGCCGCGGCGACATGATCCAGCGCCGCGTGCAGTGGCATGTTCTGGGCGCGGGACAGCAGTTTGGCTTTACGTTTCAGGCGATAGACCGGCGCAGACAATCGCATCTCGACAACCTCCTCGATCGAGCCATTCCGCAATCCCTCCGCATGCAGGCGCTCGAACGGGCGGTTCGACGGTCGTGCAGCCCCGTATGAATGATACTTTCCCAATGGAGGGGGGAGGCGCGGGCCACGCCAGAATCAGATTGTAGCGCGCCTCACCGCGACCGAGAACAGCTTTCGCCGGTGACGCCGCTTGACGCTGCTGTGATCGGCGACGCGGGTTGCGGCGCTGCAGCGCGCGCGTCACAATGGACGGCTCCACGCACCTCTCAAGGACACTTCATGGACATTCGCAATCTCGGCGGCAGCGGCCTGCGGGTCTCGGTCGTCGGCCTCGGCTGCAACAATTTCGGCCAGCGCACCGACCCCGAAACCTCGAAGAAGGTGATCCACAAGGCGATCGACCTCGGTGTCACGCTGTTCGACACCGCCGACATCTATGCCGGCATGGGCGGCTCCGAGACCGTGCTCGGCAACGTGCTCGGCGATCGGCGCAAGGACATCGTGCTGGCGACCAAGTTCTGCAAGCCGATGGCGACCGACGGCACCAAGCAGGGCGCATCGCGGCGCTACATCGTCGAGGCGGTCGAGGCCAGCCTGAAGCGCCTGAAGACCGACTGGATCGACCTGTATCAGCAGCACGACTACGATCCGCTGACGCCGATCGACGAGACGCTGCGCGCGCTCGACGACCTGATCCGCACCGGCAAGGTGCGCTACATCGGCAATTCGAATTTCCCGGCATGGCGGATCGCCGAGGCGGAGTACGTCGCACGTGCGCTCGGCACCCACCGCTACGTGTCGTGCCAGGACGAATACAGCCTGGTGGTGCGCGACATCGAGAGGGACCTGCTGCCGGCCGCGCAGGAATACAAGCTCGGCCTGCTGCCGTTCTTCCCGCTGGCGAGCGGCCTTCTGACTGGCAAGTATCAGCGCGGCACCGAAGCGCCGGCGCACACCCGCTTCGCCAAGATGCCGGCGATCCGCGACCGCTACTTCACCGAGGCCAATCTCGATCTGGTCGACAAGCTGAAGGCGTTCGCCGAAGCGCGCGGCCATTCGCTGCTCGAACTGGCGTTCTCCTGGCTCGCCTGCCGCCCGCAAGTCTCCAGCGTGATCGCCGGCGCGACCACGCCCGAGCAGATCGAGCAGAACGTCAAGGCCGCGAGCTGGAAGCTGACCGCCGAAGAGATGGCCGAGGTGGACGCGATGACGAATGGGTAGTTGACGGTCACGCCTCCTCACACCGTCATTCCGGGGCACGCCCGCCCGGGCGCGAACCCGGAATCTCGAGGTGTTCTGCGTTGAGGCCCTTCGCCCTGCACAGCGGGATCCCGGGTTCGCTCGCTGCGCGAGCGCCCCGGAATGACAGGTGGAGAGATCGCGCCCGTTCTCTTGATCCTGACTGCCGCACGTCCCCTCCCCTCCGCGACCTTCCGCGTATTGCATCGCGGCCCAGGCGGAGTACGCTGCGAGCGTGTTTCAACCAGCGTTCACCGATCGTTGCTCATGCCGCTCCGCCCAACCTCGTCCGACACGCCTGCACCGCCGCCGCGGCGGTTGATCTGCGCCGGCTGCGGCGCCGAGTTTTCGTGCACGATGGACAAGGGCTGCTGGTGCGCGGCGGAGCCGGCGACGATGCCGCTGCCGTCGGATGCGACGGATTGCCTGTGCCCGGACTGCTTGCGCGCGATGGCGAAGGCGAGCCGCACATCGTGAAGGTCGCACAGGACTGGCTGATCGCAGCGGTGCTGCTCGATATGGACGGCACGCTGGTCGATACCGAGCGCGTGTATCTGGAAAGCCTGACCGAGGTGCTGAACGCGTTCGGGCTGCCGGATGCGACTAAGACATGCGAGTCGATGGTGGGGCTGCCGGGGCCGGAGTGCCAGGCGCTGCTGGTCGCGCGCTACGGCGAGACGCTGCCGCTGTCCGACATCAACCGCGCCTTCGTCGCCAAGCGCGACGCGCGGTTCGCCGAAGGCCTGCCGGTCAAGCCCGGCACCTGCGAGTTGCTCGATGCGCTGGATGACGCCCGCTGCCCGGTCGCGGTGGTGACATCGTCATCGCGCAAGACGGCAGATATGCACCTGACGCTCGCCGGCATCCGCGCGCGGTTTGGCACCATCCTCACGCGGGACGACGTCGCCCACGGCAAACCGGCACCGGATCTATATCTGCTCGCCGCCGACCGGCTCGGCGTACAGCCGGCCCATTGCGTCGCGGTGGAAGACTCCAGCGTCGGGGTCGCGTCGGCCTTCACGGCCGGCGCCATCACGCTGATGGTGCCGGACCTGCTGCAGCCCGACGCCGCCACACGCGGCAAATGCGCCGCGGTGCTGCCGGATCTGCACGGCGTGCTCGATGTGCTGCAGACGCGCGGACGATTTGCGCCGGTGCCAGCCTGATCAGCAGGCTGAGCGGAAGATCTTATGTCGTCATGATCTCTCAACGTCATTGCGAGGCGGCGATAGCCGACGAAACAATCCAGGAGCTTCGTGCACGGAGCTGGATTGCTTCGCTTCGCTCGCAATGACGGGAGACATCGAGAGGCCTTCGACGCTTCGACGGAGCGTAATCGTTACGGCAATCCGCCGCCGCCCATCGCGCCATAGACCTGGCCGGTCGCGTAGCTGGCATCGCTGGCGGCGAGCTGGACGTAGATCGAGCCGAGCTCGGCCGGCTGGCCGGGGCGCCCCATCGGCGCCATACTGCCGAACTTCTCAAGCTTCTCCATGGTCGCGCCGCCGGACACCTGCAGCGGCGTCCAGATCGGGCCTGGCGCAACCGCGTTGACGCGGATGCCCTTGGGGGCGAGCTGCTTGGCGAGCGAGCGGACGTAGTTGGTGGTCGCGGCTTTGGTCTGGGCATAGTCGTAGAGATCCGGCGACGGGTCGGCCGCCTGCTCCGACGAGGTGCCGATGATGCACGAGCCCGGCTTCAGGTGCGGCAGCGCCGCCTTGATGATCCAGAACGGCGCGTAGATGTTGGTCTTCATCGTGGCGTCGAAATCCTCGGAGCTGACGTCGAGGATCGACGCGCGGGTCTGCTGCCGGGCCGCATTGTTGACGACGATGTCGAGGCCGCCGAGGCTCTCCACCGCGCGCTCGACCAGTTGCTTGCAGAACTGCTCGTCGCGCAGATCGCCCGGGATCGCCACGCCGTTGCGGCCCGCATCCTTGATCAGCTTGATCACTTCCTGCGCGTCTTCCTCTTCGGCCGGCAGATAGTTGATCGCAACGTCGGCGCCTTCCCGCGCGAACGCGATCGCGGCGGCGCGGCCCATGCCGCTGTCGCCGCCGGTGATCAGCGCTTTGCGGCCGGCGAGCCGGCCCGAGCCCTTGTAGCTCCGCTCACCGTGGTCAGGTCGCGGATTCATCTTCGACGCCAGGCCCGGCCACGGCTGCGATTGCCGCTCGAACGGCGGCTTCGGATACTTCGAGGTCGGGTCCTGCAGCGGAGCGGCGTCGGTCATGGTCTGAGCATCCTTGGCAAATGCAGGCGCGGCTGCGGCCGCGACGCCGAGCATGCCGGCACCCGCTCCGCCGACGACACCTCTGCGGGAGATCGTATTGGTCATGGCTGTGATCCTGTGGATGTCAGCGGCAACAGCCGCCTGACGCGATCGTTCCGGACCGAAGGCCGGTTACTCGGCCGCCTTCAACTGCGTCTGTACGGCGCGCGCGAGCGCCAGATGCTGGCGCAGGATCGGCAGCGTCTCGGACGCGAAGCGGCTCGCACCTTCGCTGCCGCGATCGGCGGCTTGCGAGAACTTCTCGATGTCCTTGCTGTGACCCTCGATCTGCGCAGCGAGGAACTTGCGGTCGAACTGATCGCCGGCGAGGCCCTTCAGTTCGGCGCGGGTGCGTTCGCCCTCATCGCCCACGCCGTCCGGCAACGGCGCCTGAACGTCGTTGGCGAGCGCGGCGAGCCGGCTCTCGATCGCAACGTGATCATTCACCATCAGCCGCGCGAACGCTTTGAGAGCCGGGTCGACGGCACGCTTCTCAGCCAACAGACAGAGCTGACTCTCAGCCTGATTGTCTTCAGCCGCGAACGCCAGGAACTGCTTGTCGGCGTCGCTGAGCGGCTGCGGGTCGGCCCGTAAAGCTGCATGATGCGGCGGGTTCGCCGGCTGGGCCGCGGCAGGCCATGCCGCAATAGCGAGGAACGCGAGCGCGGCGAACACCGGAACGAAATTCATCGGGCAGCTCCGTGGGAGAGGTGGGCGGCGAACCGCCCCCTCAACCGCCGACCCGACGTCCCGTTCCTCAGCTCTGGGTGCGAGACGCGCTGACTTTCGCCGCGCGCCGCGGCCCGCTCGCACGCGCCGGCAAGGCTGCCGCCACCAGCTTGGCTGCCGCCGCGCCTGCGGTCTCCATGTAGCTCGCATCCCGATGCAGCAGCACCACCGCGAACGACCCATCGAGCAGCAGCAGCATCTGCCGGGCAAGTTCCTCAGGCGTAGCGATGCCGGCCTCAGCGAAGATCTCGCACAGCCAGCGCTCGAACTTCTTCTTGTGCGCGGCGCCGATCTTGATCGCCGGGTGGCCGGGCAGATTGGCGAGCTCGGCCGAGGTACGCAGGAAGCCGCAGCCTTTCCATTTTGGATGCCGCGCAGCCCGCGCGAGATTGCGGAAGATGCCTTCGACCTTGGCGGGCAGCGCCCCCGGCGTCTCCTCGAACCATTGCCGGAACAGCGCCAGGTTCGGCTGATCGCGGCCTTCGAGATACGCCGCGACGAGATCGTCTTTGCTGCGGAAGTGATAATACAGCGTCCGCTTGGTGACGCCGGCCTTCTCCGCCACCGCGTCGACGCCGACGGCGCGGATGCCTTCGGCATAGAACAGCTTGGCGGCGGCCGCGACGATGCGGTCTCGCGTGGTATTGCCCTTGCGGATCTTCGGAGCTGCTGCTGACATTCGGACCATCATCTCGCCTATGTATACCGACCAGTGAATATACACAACGCGATGCCCGCGGTAGCCATCGGGTGACCGATGGAGGCCACGACATGACCGAGCTGATCCCGATCGAGCTGCGCGACGGCATCGCGCTGCTCACGCTGAACCGCTCCGACAAGCTAAACGCGCTGAACTACGCACTGATCGACCGGCTGATGCAGCGGCTCGACGCGATCGAACTAGATGACGCGATCCGCGCCGTGATCCTCACCGGCGCAGGCGAGCGGGCATTCTCGGCCGGCGCCGACATCGCCGAGTTCTCCGGCAGCGTCGCGCACGGCGCCGACCACGCGGTGCGCGACTTCGTCCGCCGCGGCCAGACCATGACGGCTCGGCTGGAGAGCTTTCCCAAGCCGGTGATTGCGGCGGTGAATGGCATCGCCTATGGCGGCGGCTGCGAGATCACCGAGGCGGTGCATCTGGCGGTCGCAAGCGAGCGCGCCCGCTTCGCCAAGCCGGAGATCAAGCTGGCGATGCCGCCGACCTTCGGCGGCACCCAGCGGCTGCCGCGCCTCGCCGGCCGCAAGCGGGCGCTGGAATTGCTGCTGACCGGCGAGCCGTTTTCCCCCGCGCATGCGCTGGCGATCGGCCTGGTCAATCGCGTGGTGCCGCATGGCGAGTTGCTGAACGCGGCGGATGCGCTGGCCCGGCAGATCATCCGGCATCCAGCCGGCGCAGTCGCGGCAGTGATCACCGCGGCGACCCGCGGGCTGAACCTGTCGATCGACGAGGGCCTGTTGGTCGAACGCGCCCAGTTTGCCGCGCTGGTCGGACGCGAGGAGCTGTCGCGCGGCCTCGCCGACTGGCGGAATCGGCCGCGCGCCGCGGTTCAGACCGGATAGCCGGGCGTGGCCCGGGCCAGGCCGCCGAAGGCGTCGAGCAGCCGCTCGCGCCAAGCATAGACCGGATCGTCGTTCTGCAGCAGCTGGAAGTCACTGACGACCCGAGCCCATTGGAAGCCGCCGAACACGATGTAGTCGGCGTAGTTCGGCGCGGCGCCGCCGATGAAGGCTTGCGTCTTCAGCGTCAGCCGTAGCGGGTCGAGCGACTTGCGGAAGCCCTCGACCGCGCGATCGCGGGTCGCGGCGGTCTCTTCCAGCGACTTTTTCAGCCGCGCCTCACGCGACTGCCGGAAATACACCGCGTCGTCCGGATCGAGCCGTCGGGCGATGTCGGCGACGATCAGCGGAAACAGGCCGCCGACGATCGCAAGATCGCCCCACCAGTTCAGCATCCGCGCCATCGCCCGGCCGCCCTCGCCGCCGAACAGCGACGGCCGATCCGGATAGGCGTCTTCGAGGTAGTTGGCGATCGCCCAGGAGTCGGCGACCGTCTTGTCGCCGTCGAGCAGCACCGGCACTTTCTCGGAGCCGTACGGCGCGATCGCCGCCTTATCGGTGAAGCGCCACGGAATCGTCTCCGCTTGCAGCCCCTTGTGCGCCAGCGCCATCCGCGTCCGCCACACGAACGGCGAAAACGGCCGGCCCACATCGGCCCCGACCAGTTCGAACAGTTTGAGAGTCATGTCGCGCGTCCTCGGGTCTCGCGTTCGTCGTGGGCGCTCGCCGAACATTCCGGCGTCGGGCGCTCGCACGTCACGTCATCGCCGGACGACGTCCGGCGATCCATCTCTTCAAGATGATGGATGCGCGGGTCAAGCCCGCGCATGACGGGACTGGCGATGCATCGACCGTCATTCCGGGGCGCCGCGCAGCGGCGAACCCGGAATCTCGACGTGCAAGGACAATGAGGTGCTTCACAAGCTCGGGATTCCGGGTTCGCTCGCTCAGCGCGAGCGCCCCGGAATGACACTGTTATGGCAGTGTGCGCCGCCCCCTACTCCACCTTCGCCTTGACCGGCTCGATCACCTCGAAGTTCGGCGAGAAGTCTTCGAACAGGCCGAACAGTTCGCGCAGCTTCAGCGGGTTGCCGCTGACCCAGAGGTCGCCGCTCAGCACGGCGCCGAGGAAGCCGCGCTGCTTCAGCGAGATCGCATCGAAGGTGGCGCGGTTCAGGGTGACGCTGACGTCGGCGTTGTCGGACAGCTTGCCGGAGACGTGGGTCAGCGCCGAGTTCTCAAGGTTCATGGTGTAGGTCTCCTTCAGGTCGGTGAAGGTCCAGTTCACCACGATGTGCTTGCCTTCGGCCTTCGCCGCATTCAGCCGCACCGCGAGGAAGTCGAATGCCAGATCGATAGACACGCCCTTGAGCAGATCGGGATTGGACGTCACGGAGTCGGTCTTGATCAGGCCGTTGCGCAGCTCTTGCGCGCCGAGCAGATAGGCGTTGCGCCAGGTCGACGCTTCGGCCTGATAGCCGAGCTGCTCCAGTGCGTCGGCGCCGAGCGCGCGGGCTTCGGTGTTGGACGGATCGGCGAACACCAGCTTGCTGGTCACCGTCGCCACCCAGCGATATTGCCCGGCCTTGTAGTCGTCGCGGGCGCGCGCCAGCACCGCGGCGGCGCCGCCCATATAGTCGATCTCCTTCTTGGCCTGCTCGGCGCGCGGCAGCGGATTGAGATCGGCCGGGTTGGCGTCGTACCAGCCGAGATAGAACTGATACACCGCCTTGGCGTTGTGGCTGACCGAACCGTAATAGCCGCGCGCGGCGAATTCACTCGTCAGCGACGGCGGCAGCGTCAGCCGCTCGGCGATCTCGGTCGGCGTCAGGCCGTGATTGAGCAGCCGCACGCTCTGGTCGTGGATGAACTTGTAGACGTCGCGCTGCTTTTTCAGATAGCCGACGACGCGGTCACGGCCCCACACCGGCCAATTGTGCTGGGCGATCACCACGTCGGTCTTGTCGCCGTAGCGCTCGATCGCCTCGCCGATATATTTCGACCACAGCCGGCCGTCGCGGATCGCGGCGCCGCGCAGGGTGTAGAGGTTGTGCAGCGTGTGGGTGGTGTCCTCCGCCATGTTCAACACCTTGAACTGCGGATAGTACGAGATCATCTCGGACGGGGCTTCGGATTCCGGCACCAGATGGAATTCGATCTCGACGCCGTCGATGCTGCGGGTCTCATAAGGCTGCTTGATCAGGTCGTTCGGCGCGATCAGCGACACCGTGCCCTTGGCCAGCGCCTTGCCGAGGCCGGCGTCGACTTGGCCGCGGTCGCCGACCGGCAGTTGGGTGCCGAACTGGAATTGCGCGCGGCGGCTCATCGCGTTGCCGGCGATGACATTCTCGGCGACCGCATGTTCCATGAAGCCGGTCGGCGCGATCACCTTGACCTTGCCGCTGGCCGCATCGGCCTCGTCGATCAGGCCACGCGCCCCGCCGAAATGATCGATGTGGCTGTGGGTGTAGATCAGCGCCACCACCGGCTTTTTGGGCCGGTGCTGGTAGTACAGATCGAGCGCCGCCTTGGCGGTCTGCACCGTCAGCGTGGTGTCGGTGATGATCAGCCCGGTGTCGCCCTCGACGATGGTGACATTGGCGATGTCGAGCCCGCGGACCTGATAGACCCGCTCGGCGACCTGAAACAGGCCGCTGGCGAGGTTGAGCTGCGCCTGCCGCCACAGGCTGGGATTGACCGTGGCCGAGGGCTGATCGCCCTTGAGGAAGTCATACGGCTTCAAATCCCACGCCGCCGGCGCACCCGGCGGGCCGGGGACAACGCCGTCCGGCAATGACGCGATCAGGCCGCGCTGCGCGTCCTCGAAGTCGGCGCGGTCGGCGAGCGGCAAGGTCTTGGTGATCGCCTCGTTGGCGGCGCGGGTCGCCGGCTCGGCGTCGTTGGGTTGCGCGGCGAGCGGCGTGGCCAGCAGCGCCAGCGCCGCGGCGGTCGCTAATATCATCGACGGTATAATTCGTGCCATGCTCAATCTCCGGAAGGGCACGGATCATCACCTAGTTCCCGCCGCAATGACCATTGCAATCCCGCCCGCAAAACCGAAATTTCCTCCCGCGATCTCGGCTCTCCACAGCTACGGTTTTCCCGCACTGCAAAGTATTCCGTAACGCGAATTGAACATGATCGCGCTTCACTGACACCACCAACGGCGGCAGCCCGCCGGGCGGCTGGGCGGAGGGAGAGTGACGATGCGCTATTCGGCCGAAGACCTGCAGGCAGCGACCCAGGCTGGCGTGATCACGCCGGCGCAGGAAGCGGCGCTCCGCACCTTCTTGGACGGACGTCACCCGGTGGCCGCGAGCGACGGCCCGCGCTTCGATATCGTGCACCTGCTCTGGTATGCGGGCGCGCTGATCGTGATCAGCGCCATGGGGTTGTTCTCGACCATGGCGTTCGCCGGCCTTGGCGGCGCGGCGCTCACTGCCACGGCGCTGATCTACGCCGTCGCATTCTGGTGGACCGGGCACTATCTGTGGCACGTGAAGAATCTGCGCACCCCGGGCGGGCTGTGTATCGCCGTCGCGGTCGGGATGATGCCACTGGCAGTGTATGGCGTGCAGGAGGCGTTCGGGCTGTGGTCCGAATTCGGCAAGCCCGACACCGTTCGCAGCTTCTACATCTGGGTCAAAGGCAGCTTCATCTTCATGGAGCTTGCCACCATCGTGGCGGCGCTGGTGGCGCTGGCGTTCTATCGCTTTCCGTTCATCGTGTTTCTGATGGCGGTGGCGCTGTGGTTCCTGTCGATGGACCTGGTGCCATGGATCACCGGCACGCCGCACGGCGATTTCGAAACCGCCCGCAAGGTCTCGATCGGCTTCGGCGCCGGCATGGTGATCGCCGCGGTGCTGGTGCATCTGCGCCAGCGTAGCGGTGACTTCGCATTCTGGCTGTATCTGTTCGGCGTGATGACGTTTTGGGGCGGCATCACTGCGACCTCGAACGGGACCAACCTGGACAAGGCGCTGTACTGCGCCATGAACGTCGTGTTCCTCGGCATCGCCGTGGTGCTGGGCCGGCGGGTGTTCGCGGTGTTCGGCGCCCTCGGGATTGCGATCTATCTCGGCGATCTTGCCGAAAAACTGTTCCGCGACTCGCTGCTGTTCCCGTTCGCGCTGTCGTTGATAGGCATCGCCATCATCGCCCTCGGGCTGTTCCTGCATCGCCGCCAGCCGGCGATCGAAGCGTGGTGCGACGCGCGGCTCCCTCACGGGATGAAGCGGCTGCGGGTGGCGCCGACATAAGCGAAACGCGCGCGGGCGGCCGCCCTTTATTCGCCGGGCGCTTCGCCCCATATTGCCGGCATGGCGAAGACTCCTGACAAGCCTGGCAAGCCGGCAAAAACCCCAAAATCCAAAGCACATCGGCCCGACGTGAAGCCGATTGGGCCGGCGCTGGCCGAACTTCTGAATCCGGCGCTCAATCGTGGCGATGCGGGTCTCGGCTCCGGCACCGGCCTGCAGCCGCCGCCGGACAATTCGCACGACCGCCGCGGCAGCGAAGCGGCGGTGCATCGCGGCCGCGCTTCGACGCCGAAGGTCGGCGACGGCGCCACGCCGCGGCCGACGGCACTGCAGCCCTACCCGCAGCCACCCGGCGCGAGCCGAGGCGGCCTGAACGAGGCGCCGCAGGCGAACTACGGAACCGCCGCCACCATTCCGACGCTCGATCCGGAGCTGGCGCGGCAGCTCGGCCTGCCGACCGAGGAGGACGACGCCGAAGCGCTGGCAAGGCCGCCGCGTAGCAAGATGGAGGCACTTGGCGTCAAGGCCACGGCCGACGCACTGGAGAGTCTGATCCGCCACGGCCGCCCCGAATTCAAGGGCGAGGACGGCCGCGTCAAACTGTGGGTGCCGCACCGTCCGCCGC
>NZ_QTKI01000129.1:0-11535 GCF_010820945.1 Rhodopseudomonas sp. BR0C11 | reverse complement strand
CAGCGATATGAGCAACAAAAATCCACTTCGCTCGAAGCTTGAACGAGTCCGCGTAGCGGCGCAGCGCTCCGGCGCCGTGGTATTGCTCAAGGGCGCCGATACGGTGGTGGCGTCGCCGGACGGCCGGGCGGCGATCGCCGCCAATGCGCCGCCGTGGCTGGCAACCGCCGGCTCCGGCGACGTGCTGACCGGGATCATCACCGGTCTGCTGGCGCAGCGCGTCCCGGCGTTCGAGGCTGCCTGTATCGGCGTGTGGATGCACGGCGAGGCGGCGTGCGAGGCCGGGCCGGGCCTGATCGCCGAGGATCTGACCGAGACCCTGCCGGCGGTGCACCGCCGGGTCTATGACGCGCTCGGCATCGAGTACTGAGCGCTTCCGAAAAGAGTCTCGATTCCGTCGGGGTTTGGAACCAGGTTCTCAGGTGACGAGATAGCTCCGCACCAGCCGCGGCTCCGACCATTTCGCCGCGTAGGACTCGATCAGCCACAGCCCGGGATACTCCGCCGCAAAGGCGATGCGCTGGGTCTGGCCGGCGTCGATCGCCAGCGTATCGAGCCAGAACGGCTTCCAGCCGTCATCGAGCCGGTCGAGCAGCCGGAAGTGATGGCCGTGCAGGTGAAACACCATCGGCATGGTGGCGTGGTTGGTCAGCGCCAGCACCACGGTGCGGCCGCGCTTGACCTGAAACGCCGGGCCGGCCGCCGGGTTGAACTTGTCCGGCGCGAACCAATCGAGCTGCGCGTTGACTAGGGCGCCGAGCAGCAGCTCGGCGCGGAGCGCGCCGCCGAGCGGCAGTTGGCTGGGCATGCCGTTGGCCGGCAACGGCGCCGGCTGCGGCAGCGGCGCCGCGCGGAGCGGCGGATCGCCGGCATAGACCAGCTTGCCGAGCTCGGTCGGCTTGCCGCCATCGTGCAGGGTGATCGCCGCCCGCGATCCGGCGGCCTTCGGGGTGTCGATCAGCGCATCGACGCGGCCGCCCGGCGCGATCACCAGCGCGCCGCCGCGCGCCAGAAAAGGCTCCGCCGGCTGGCTGTCGAGGGCCATCACCCAGACATTGTGATCTTCAATTTTAAGCGCGATCACATTGCGTTGGCAGGCGTTGATGAAGCGGAATCTAAATCGGCCATTGGTCCGGACGGTAAACTCCGCCGACGGCTTGCCGTTGACCGTGTACAGCCACGGCGTCGCGCCGGCATCGACGCCTGCGGGGCGCGGCTTGCCGTCGTCGCCGAGGCGATAGTCTTCGATCAGCACCACCTGATCGCCGTCGGTCTGCGGCGGCTCCGGCTCGGTGACGATCAGCGGCAGCGCCGGCATTGGTGCCGGTCCGGCGTCGGCGGCCAGCCGCAGGTCGGCGAGCAGGGTGCCGGCCGACCGTAACGTGAGCAGGAAGCTGTCGCTGCCGCCGGGCGGGACCGGCTGCATCTTCACCAGTGGCTCGGCTGCACCGGCGCCGCCGAGGCCGCGCAAGGTGAGGAGAGCCGGCTCGGCGAGCTTGTTGTCGAATTGCACCGCGACCTCGTCGCCGCGCAGCAGCGGCGGGCCTTCGAGGCTCAAGACCGGCCGCGCCACCGCAGCCGCGCCCGGTTTCAGCACGGCCGAGCCCATCGCGGCGCGGAGCACCAGCGTCTTGCGCGCCGGCGCAGCCGCGGCCTGGATCGGCAGCGCTGGCGCGGCCGCTACGGCGCCAAGGCCGGCGAGCACGGTGCGGCGGGACAGGGCAAGCGGCTGATCGGTCATGTGCGATGCGGACCACGTTCGCCGCGCGCTGTCCAGCGGTCTGCGACAACGTGAGGCTTGAGGCGGCCGAGATTCGGCCCCTAAGACTGAGTTCCCATTTGCTGCATGACGAGGTTGCCTTCTCCATCATGACGACGACCGAAGATGCCGGTTGGCTCGAACGACTCTCTCTTATTCTCGACGCGTTTCGGGAGATTCACCCCGAAATCACTGCCAACCAGATCCTCGTGTTGCTGCAGATCGGAGGCAAACCCGGCATCACCCAGCGCGAGCTCTCCGATCGCACGGGCCTCAAGGACGGCACGATTTCGCGAATCTGCGCGCTGATGTCCGAACGCGGCCACCAGGATCGCGCCGGGCTGTCGATCGTCGATATCCGCGGCGTACCGGGCGATTACCGCCTGAAAGGCCAGTATCTGGTCGGTCGCGGCACCGATCTCTACGCCCGCGTACAGTCATTGATGATCCCCGGCGGCTAAGCGAGGAGCGGTTTGGGGCGGTAACCCGCGTCGGCTCACAGCAAGCGTCGCCGATCTGCGACGGCCCGCCGCGGTTGGTAAAAGCTGCGGGTTTCTCTTGATGCGGGCCCTATATGTCATGCTATAAGCCGCCGCCCGCGGCATCGCGGCCGGACATGATGCTCTTCGCGGGCGTGGCGGAATTGGTAGACGCGCTGGATTTAGGTTCCAGTGACGAAAGTTGTGGGGGTTCGAGTCCCTCCGCCCGCACCACGCAAGTGCTTTTGCTCATGACGATTTTCGGAGGGCCGTCCGCCAGGACGGATGTCCGCCAACCCGATGGTGCAGGCCGTGAGGCCGCATCGTACAGTTCGACCATTTCCGGTCCTTCGGCCGGAGCCAAGAGAAGAAGATTGACGCCATGCAGGTCAAGGAAACCGTTGCCGACGGATTGAAGCGCGAATTCCAGGTCAATGTCCCGGCTGCGGACATCGACGCCAAGATCGACGAGAAGCTCGCCGATCTGAAGGACAAGGTGCGCCTCAACGGCTTTCGTCCGGGCAAGGTGCCGACCGCTCACCTGAAGCGCGTCTACGGCCGTTCGGTCGCCGCCGAGACCATCGACAAGCTGGTCCGCGACACCAATGACGGCATCTTCTCGGAGCGTGGCTTCCGGCTCGCCACCGAGCCGAAGATCACCATGCCGCAGGACCAGAAGGAGATCGAGGACATCCTCGAGGGCAAGTCCGATCTCAACTACACCGTGGCGATCGAAGTCGTTCCGGCGATCGAACTGGCCGACTTCAAGAGCTTCTCGGTCGAGAAGCCGGTGGTCGAGGTTGCCGATTCCGACGTCGATGAAGCGATCAAGCGCATCGCAGACGCCAACCGCGCCTATGCCGACAAGGCGGAAGGCGCCAAGGCCGAGACTGGCGACCGTGTCACCGTGTCGTTCAAGGGCACGATCGACGGCGTCGCATTCGACGGCGGCACCGGCGAGGACATCCCGGTGGTGATCGGCTCGGCGTCCTTCATTCCGGGCTTCGAGGATCAGCTCGTCGGCATCGCGGTCGGCGAGACCCGCACCATCAAGGTGACGTTCCCGACCAACTACGCCAGCGAGACGCTGGCCGGTAAGCCGGCCGAGTTCGAGACCACCGCGACCAAGCTCGAGGCTCCGCAGGAGACCACGATCGACGACGAGTTCGCCAAGACCCTCGGCCTGGAGTCGCTCGACAAGCTGAAGGAAGCCGCCAAGGCCCGTCTCGCCGCCGAATACGCCGGCGTTTCGCGGCTCAAGGTCAAGCGCCAGCTGCTCGACCGCCTCGACGAAGCCCACAAGTTCGATGCTCCGCCGTCGCTGATCGAGCAGGAGTTCGAGGTGATGTGGCGCTCGATCAACGCCGAGATGCAGTCGACCGGCAAGACCTTCGCCGACGAGAACACCACTGAAGACGCCGCGAAGGAAGAGTATCGCAAGATCGCCGACCGCCGCGTCCGCCTCGGCCTGGTGCTGTCGGAGATCGGCGAGAAGAACAAGATCCAGGTCACCGACGACGAAGTCAGCCGCGCGGTGATCGAGCGCGCCCGTCAGATGCCGGGCCGCGAGAAGGAAGTCTGGGACTTCTACCGCTCCAATCCGGAAGCGCTGGCCCAGCTCCGCGCCCCGATTTACGAAGACAAGGTGGTCGACTTCATCCTGGAGCTCGCCAACGTGACCGAGAAGCCGGTTACCCGCGAGGAGCTCTACAAGGACGAAGACGACAAGACCGCGGCCTGATCCGCATCGTCTCAAGAATCATCGCTGCGGCCGCCGTGACCCCGTCACGGCGGCCGTTTTGCGTCGTCAGGCACCGTTAACGATGCGGCGTGAAAGCCGGCTCGCCGGCGGCGAAAAGCCGTTCGTCGGTTTTGCCGGGATTGGCCGAATCGGTATCAACTCACGAGTGGAAACGGGGGCCACCCTTGTCGCCGCGCAATCGGCTCATATCTGTGACCTCGCTTCACGTCCTGCATCACGGGGCGAACGCCTGCGGCGGAGCCGTTTTTTGTCGCTCCCGCGAGCTGTCGCCTACGACAACCCTCAGGTGATTTATGCGCGATCCGGTGGAAACCTACATGAACCTCGTGCCGATGGTGGTCGAGCAGACCAACCGCGGCGAACGAGCCTACGACATCTTCTCGCGCCTCCTGAAAGAGCGGATCATCTTCGTGACCGGCCCGGTCGAAGACGGCATGTCAACGCTGATCGTCGCGCAGCTTCTTTTCCTCGAAGCGGAAAATCCGAAGAAGGAAATTTCGATGTACATCAACTCGCCGGGCGGGGTGGTGACATCGGGTCTGGCGATCTACGACACCATGCAGTTCATCCGCCCGCCGGTCTCGACGCTGTGCACCGGTCAGGCTGCGTCGATGGGCTCGCTGCTGCTCGCCGCCGGCCACAAGGACATGCGGTTCTCGCTGCCGAACGCGCGCATCATGGTGCATCAGCCGTCCGGCGGCTTCCAGGGCCAGGCGACCGATATCATGCTGCACGCCCAGGAGATTCTGAACCTGAAGAAGCGGCTCAACGAGATCTACGTGCATCACACCGGTCAGACCTACAAGGCGATCGAGGATGCGCTGGAGCGCGACAAGTTCCTGACCGCCGAAATGGCCCGGGAATTCGGTATCGTCGACAAGGTGATCGACAAGCGCCCCGAGGATCCCGCGCCGGCCCCGAAGGCTGGTTGAGCCGCGAGCGTCCCGAGGTCGGGCATTCCGCCCTCGGGATTCTCACAGGAAAGCCCCAATGTTCCGCTTTCGTGCCGAGCTCCCGCGTGACAATGGCGCAACGCTGCGTTGATTTCAGCGACCAAGGGTCGCGCAGACGCAACAAATCACGCTATTGTCACGTCGGCCGGCGTCCGGCCGATTAGCGAATTCTTGATAGACGGGTGACAGTCTGATTGGCTGAACCTGATCGACGAAAGTGCTTGGGGGATTCGAACTCGGTCGCGGTTCGCGGCCAGACTGATGCGGGGGTCTTTTCTGGTACGGAAATTGCTAACTTTAAACTCGACTGCCGGGCATCGGCTCGGATCAGGCGATGACCGGAAAAGACCGAACGGCGGACGGAGATAGAAATGAGTAAGGTCGGTACGAGCGACTCCAAGAACACCCTGTACTGCTCGTTCTGCGGAAAGAGCCAGCACGAGGTCCGCAAGCTGATCGCCGGCCCCACGGTATTCATCTGCGATGAATGTGTGGAACTGTGCATGGACATCATTCGCGAGGAGAACAAGTCCTCGCTGGTGAAGTCGCGTGACGGAATCCCGACGCCGAAGGAGATCTGCAAGGTCCTCGATGACTACGTCATCGGCCAGAACCATGCGAAGAAGGTTCTCTCGGTCGCGGTCCACAATCACTACAAGCGGCTGAACCACCAGACCAAGCACAACGACGTCGAACTGGCGAAGTCGAACATCCTGCTGATCGGTCCGACCGGCTCGGGCAAGACGCTGCTGGCGCAGACGCTGGCGCGGATCCTTGACGTGCCGTTCACGATGGCGGATGCGACCACGCTGACCGAAGCCGGCTATGTCGGTGAGGATGTCGAGAACATCATCCTGAAGCTGCTGCAGGCGGCCGACTACAATGTCGAGCGGGCGCAGCGCGGCATCGTGTACATCGACGAAATCGACAAGATCAGCCGCAAGTCGGACAATCCCTCGATCACCCGCGATGTTTCGGGCGAGGGCGTCCAGCAGGCGCTGCTGAAGATCATGGAAGGTACGGTGGCGTCGGTCCCGCCGCAGGGCGGCCGCAAGCATCCGCAGCAGGAATTCCTGCAGGTGGACACCACCAACATCCTGTTCATCTGCGGCGGCGCGTTCGCCGGCCTCGAGAAGATCATCTCGTCGCGCGGTCGGACCACCTCGATCGGCTTCGCCGCGCAAGTGCTCGCGCCGGAAGATCGCCGCACCGGTGAGATCTTCCGCCACGTCGAGCCCGAGGATCTGCTCAAGTACGGCCTGATCCCGGAATTCGTCGGCCGTCTGCCGGTGGTTGCCACCCTGGAAGACCTCGACGAGAACTCGCTGAAGAAGATCCTGACCGATCCGAAGAACGCGCTGGTCAAGCAGTACCAGCGGCTGTTCGAGATGGAGAACGTCGAGCTCACCTTCGCCGACGAAGCGCTCGGTGCGGTCGCCCGCAAGGCGATCGAGCGCAAGACCGGCGCCCGCGGCCTGCGGTCGATCCTGGAGAGCATCCTGCTCGAGACCATGTTCGACCTTCCGGGCCTGGAAGGCGTCGAGGAAGTGGTGATCTCGCGCGAAGTGGTCGATGGCACCGCTCGGCCGCTTTACATCTATGCCGACCGCACCGACCGTGCGGCCGAGACCAGCGCCAGCGCCTGACGCGCAGCGCCGACGCGGCGGCCCTCCGGGCCGCTGCCGCAACGATCAGAACGGGCTGCAGCCGCGTGTGGCGGCTCGTTTCTGTGCATCAGCATTCCGCGCCAAAGCCGGACAAAACGTTGCGTTTTCCACGACTTGACACCCCACCGCCGGATAGCCACCTAATTGGTCGGCGATGACAAGCGTTTTCAGGATTCGCCTCAATCATTCCGGAGACCGAGGCCCTGACCGGCCGGAGAAGACCGGACACCTCCGCACCTCGTGACGGCAGCGCCGATGGCGGGCCGAGGGCGAGGGGGCAAAACGAAAGGAACGGGGCCATGACCGCCACCAAACCCAGGCCATCGATCACCTACGGCGAAAGCCACTCCTATCCGGTTCTTCCGCTGCGCGACATCGTCGTGTTTCCGCACATGATCGTGCCGCTGTTCGTCGGCCGCGAGAAGTCGATCCGCGCCCTCGAAGAGGTGATGAAGAACGACGCGCTGATCATGCTGGCGACGCAGAAGAACGCGTCCGATGACGATCCGGCTCCCGATGCGATCTACGAGATCGGCACGCTGGCCAGCGTTCTGCAGCTGCTGAAATTGCCCGACGGCACCGTCAAGGTGCTGGTCGAAGGCCTCGCGCGCGCCAAGGTCGACAAGTACACCGATCGCGCCGATTACTACGAGGCCGACGCCGTCGCACTCGAAGACAGCGATGCCAGCTCGGTGGAAGCCGAAGCGCTGGGCCGCTCGGTCGTGTCCGACTTCGAGAGCTACGTGAAGCTCAACAAGAAGATCTCGGCCGAAGTCGTCGGCGTGGTGCAGTCGATCACCGACTTCGCCAAGCTCGCTGACACCGTCGCCTCGCATCTTGCCGTCAAGATCGCCGATCGCCAGGGCATCCTGGAGACGTTGTCGGTGACGCAGCGGCTTGAGAAGGTGCTCGGCCTGATGGAGAGCGAAATCTCGGTCTTGCAGGTCGAGAAGCGCATCCGCTCGCGCGTCAAGCGCCAGATGGAGAAGACCCAGCGCGAGTACTATCTCAACGAGCAGATGAAGGCGATCCAGAAGGAGCTCGGCGACGAAGACGGCCGGGACGAACTCGCCGAACTCGAAGAGAAGATCGCCAAGACCAAGCTCTCCAAGGAAGCACGGGAGAAGGCGCAGCACGAGCTGAAGAAGCTGCGCCAGATGTCGCCGATGTCCGCGGAAGCGACCGTCGTGCGCAACTATCTCGACTGGCTGCTGTCGATCCCGTGGAACAAGAAGTCCAAGGTGAAGAAGGATCTGGAAGCGGCGCAGGCCGTGCTGGATTCCGATCACTATGGGCTCGAGAAGGTCAAGGAGCGGATCGTCGAGTATCTCGCGGTGCAGTCGCGCGCCAACAAGCTGTCGGGCCCGATCCTGTGCCTCGTCGGCCCGCCCGGCGTCGGCAAGACCTCGCTCGGCAAGTCGATCGCCAAGGCCACCGGACGCGAGTTCGTCCGCGTGTCGCTCGGCGGCGTGCGTGACGAAGCCGAGATCCGCGGTCACCGCCGCACCTACATCGGCTCGATGCCCGGCAAGATCATCCAGTCGATGCGGAAGGCGAAGACGTCGAACCCGCTGTTCCTGCTCGATGAGATCGACAAGATGGGCGCCGATTTCCGCGGCGATCCGTCCTCGGCTCTGCTCGAGGTGCTCGACCCCGAGCAGAACGGCACCTTCAACGACCACTATCTCGAGGTGGACTACGATCTGTCTAACGTGATGTTCATCACCACGGCGAACACCCTGAACATTCCGGGGCCGCTGATGGATCGTATGGAGATCATCCGGATCGCCGGCTACACCGAGACCGAGAAGGTCGAGATCGCACGCAAGCACCTGATCCCGCTGGCGCTGACCAAGCACGGCCTGGAGGCGAAGGAGTGGTCGATCGACGACGACGCGTTGTTGCTCGTCATCCGCCGCTACACCCGCGAGGCCGGCGTCCGCAACCTCGAGCGCGAGATCTCTACGCTCGCGCGGAAGGTGGTGAAGGACCTGATGCTGTCGAAGAAGAAGTCGGTCCACATCGACGAGAAGCAGATCGAGGAATATCTCGGCGTGCCGAAGTTCCGCTTCGGTGAGATCGAGAAGGACGATCAGGTCGGCGTGGTCACGGGTCTGGCGTGGACGGATGTCGGCGGCGAGCTGCTGACGATCGAAAGCGTGATGATGCCGGGCAAGGGCCGGATGACTGTCACCGGCAACCTGCGCGACGTCATGAAGGAATCGATCCAGGCGGCGGCGTCCTACGTCCGCAGCCGCGCGATCACCTTCGGGATCGAGCCGCCGTTCTTCGAGAAGCGCGACATCCACGTCCACGTGCCGGAGGGGGCGACCCCGAAGGACGGCCCGTCGGCCGGCGTGGCGATGGCGACCACCATCGTGTCGGTGCTGACCGGCATTCCGATCCGCCGCGATATCGCCATGACCGGCGAGATCACGCTGCGTGGCCGGGTGCTGCCGATCGGCGGCCTCAAGGAGAAGCTGCTTGCCGCGGCCCGCGGCGGCATCAAGACGGTGCTGATCCCGGAAGACAACGCCAAGGATCTCACCGAGATTCCGGACGCCATCAAGGGTGGTCTCAACATCATCCCGGTGGCGCGGATGGACGAGGTGATCGCCAACGCGCTGACCCGCGCGCCGGTGCCGATCGTCTGGGAAGAGGAAACCAAGCTGCCCGGCACCCCGGACAGCGCGGAAGCCTCCGACGAAGCCGGCGGTGGCCTGACCGCCCACTAAGGCGGCAAGCGACACACAACGAACTCAGCGGCGCCCGAAAGGGCGCCGTTTGCGTTTGAGGAGCTGAGAGCCGGGAAAGATCGGATCAACAAGAAGATGCTTGGGACGTGCCGGATCGGCTACAAATCCACTGGTGACGATTTTGAAGCGTGGTCCGGGGCACAGCGGTGGGGAAGATGATGGAAACAGCTGCATGAGCGCCGGCTCGTCCCGCGGTGAGCTTGTCCTCTATCGCACCGAGGATGGCCGCGATGTGATCCAGCTTCGCGTGGTTGACGGTACGGTCTGGCTGACGCAGGCCGAAATCGCGGCGCTGTTCGACACCAGCAAGCAGAACGTCAGCCTGCACCTGAAAAACATATTTGATGACAAAGAGTTGCTGCGGAGTTCAGTTGTCAAGGAATCCTTGACAACTGCCGCCGACGGCAAGGCCTATCAGACCTCGATCTACAACCTCGACGCCATTCTGGCCGTCGGTTATCGCGTTCGCAGTCCGCGTGGCAGTCAGTTCCGGCGCTGGGCGACCACGGTATTGCGCGAATACCTGACCAAGGGCTTCGTCCTCGACGACCCCCGGCTTAAGGAGCCTGGCGGTCTTGACTACTTCGACGAACTGCTACGCCGAATCCGGGATATTCGGGCGTCGGAGAAGCGGTTTTACCAGAAGGTCCGTGACCTCTTTGCTGCCACCAGCGTCGACTACGACGGCTGCGCCGACACCGCCAAGGCATTCTTCGCCACGATCCAGAACAAGCTTGTATTCGCAGTTACCGGGCAGACGGCGGCTGAGCTGATTGTCGCTCGCGCCGACCCGGAAAGACCGAACATGGCGCTGACCAGTTGGGTGGGCGACCGCGTGCGCAAGACCGACGTCACAATTTCGAAGAACTATCTCACAACGGAGGAGATCGAGTCCCTCAACCGTCTCACGACGATGTTCCTCGACTTTGCTGAAGACCGCGCCTCGCGCAGACAAGAGACGCGAATGGCCGATTGGATCACGCAGACCGACCGCTTTCTATCCTTCAACGAGCGCGAGGTGCTTCAAGGCAAGGGACGAATGTCGCATGAGCGGATGACGGAGATCGCACATGCACGGTTCGATGCCTTCGATGCCGACCGCCGCGCTGCGGAGACGATCGCGGCCGAACGCGAAGCTGCCGACGATCTGGTGAAGCTCGAAGCAGAAGCGCGCCGCCTCACGCAGAGGAAGCCGGAAACCTGAGTAGCTGCTCTACATCGCTCGCTTCACGGTCATCCCAGCGGTCAACGAGACGAGGGCTGCCTTGCACGTCACGCTTGCCACAGCGCAGATCTAAGGCGCTCGCTAACGTCACACACTCGCCGGCGCCCTGCGGGGCGCCGTTTGCGTTTCGGCGCTGGGGAGGCCGATCAGGCGGGCCAGGGCGTCTTCCGGCAGCGCGGGGCTGAACAGGTAGCCTTGCATCTGATGGCAGCCGAGGCGGCGCAGCAGGTCGCGCTGGGCGGCGGTCTCGACGCCTTCGGCAAGCGTGATCTTGTTGCCGGCAGCGGCGATCTGCACGATCGCGCGGACGATGGTGGCCGATCCGGCTTCCTCGGTGAGGGTGTCGACGAAGCTCTTGTCGATCTTGATCTTGTCGATCGGGAAGCGGTGCAGATAGCTGAGCGACGAATAGCCGGTGCCGAAATCGTCCGGTGGGCGGCAAGCCCGGTGCTGGCGAGCGCCGCGGCGACCTTGAGCGGGAAGGTGGACCGCCGGAACTGGATCGGCGACACGTTGACCGCGACCGTCATCGACGCCGGCCAGCCGACCGCGACACGGCAGGCCTGGTCCAGCACCCATTCGCCGAGGTCTTCGATCAGCCCGATGTCTTCGGCGAGCGGAATGAACTCGGCCGGCGAGACGAAGCCGCGCAGCGGATGCTGCCAGCGCAGCAGCGCTTCGCAACCGGCGATCGCGCCGGAATTCAGATCGACCAGCGGCTGGAAGTGCAGCTGGAAGTCGTGTTCGGCCACCGCGCGCTTGAGCTCGGTCGCGAGGTCGTGCCGGGCTTTGGCCTTGGTATCCATCTCCGGCATGAAGAACCGATAGGTGCGTCGGCCTTCGGCCTTGGCTGCGTACAGCGCGAGGTCCGCCTTGGCGATCAGATCGTCGACCTCGCAGCCGTGCTCCGGCGCCAGCCCGATGCCGATGCTGG
>NZ_QTKI01000128.1:0-11558 GCF_010820945.1 Rhodopseudomonas sp. BR0C11 | reverse complement strand
TCCCACATCATGGTCGCGACGCCGGATGGCGGCGGAACCAGCCGCGTCCCGGTCCAGCGCACCATCAGGTCCCATACCAGCAGCAGACCGACCGGCACGATCAGCGCAAGGGCGGCGGTGCGGAGCCTAGCTGTAAGTTTGGCGAATTGTCTGGTGCTGCTGCCGCGTACAGTCGCGGCAGCCTTGGTGATTGCGGGGCCACTCATGGCGGATGGGGAGACCGTACTTTCCAAGCTCATCTGTCGCTCACGACGCCGAGATGGCCTTGATGAAGCTTGGATCGATGAAGGTCTTGTAGTCGGGGAGCTGCCGGATCTGCTTCTTGTCGAGCATCTGGGAGCCGTAATACTGCGCCTGCTTCAGAAATTGATCGTCGATGTTCCAGGTCAGCTCGACGTTCGGCGCCGCCTGCTCGATCGACGCCTTCTGCTGGCCGAGCTTCTGCATCGCCATCTCGACGAAGGCGTCGCGGTTGCTCATCGCATATTCGCTGGCCTTGCGATGCACTTTCAGCAGCGTACGGATCAGTTCGGGGTCTTTCTCGATCAGCTCGCGCCGGGTGCTGAGCACCATGTTCAGCGAACCGGTCGGCGTCGAATACGGATACTCGACGATCTTGCCGACGCCGCTGGCGAGGCTGATACCTGCCGCCGGCTCGGCGCCGACATAGGCGTCGATGTCGCCGCGCGCCAGCGCCGGAGCCATATCGCTGAACGAGACGCGGACCGCCTGAATGTCCTTGATCGACATGCCCTCAGCCGCCAACCGGTCGAGGATGACGACCTCCTGGGTCGAGCCCGGCCAGATCGCGACCTTCTTGCCCTTCAGATCCTTGATGCTGGCGATGCCGGAGTCCTTGCCGGCCACCACGGCCATGCCACGATTGCAGGCCGCGCCGACCACCACCACGGGTTCGCCGTTGGCGCCGCCGAGGGTTGCCGCGGCGAGACCGAAGATGCCAAAATCGACCGAGCCGGTGACCACGGCGTTCTTGCCATCGGTCGGGCTCTCGAACGGCACCACCACCACCTTGACGCCCGCCGGCACGAATTTCTCGTAGAAGTACGGCGTGATGCCGTGGATCAGCTTCAAGGTCCCGACCTTGATGACGCGATCCTCCGCAAGCGCTGTCAGGCTGGTGGCGGCAAGCGCTGTCGCGGTCACCGCAAGGCGGATGAAGTGGCGTCTGGTGCTTTTGTGCATGGCTTCCTCGCTGCTGATCCCGGCAAGCCACTGTAGGTGCGACGCAACAACATCAGAAATTTATTGTTTATATCGGTTTTATAAGCTGGCTTAATAGAACGATGCTCGCCCCACTCGACCTCCGCCTGCTGCAGACTTTCATCGTGCTGGTTCAGACCGGCAGCTTTTCGGAAACGTCGCGCCGATTGGGTCGGACCCAGCCAGCCGTCAGCCTGCAGCTCAACCGGCTGGAGGAAGCAACCGGAGCACCGCTGTTCACCAAGGTCGGCCGCAAGCTGGTGCTGACTAATCATGGAGAGCTGGTGCTCGGCTATGCGCGCACTATCATGGGCCTGCAGGACGAACTACGCGCCCGCCTCGCCGCGCCAAAGCTCGACGGCGTGGTCGTGCTCGGGATGCCCGATCTGTACGCCGCATATCTGCTGCCGGGCATCCTGGCTGACTTCCGTAGCGCCTACCCTAATGTCGATGTCGAACTGAAATGCGCGCTGTCGAGCAAGCTGATGGCGTCGGTCGAACGCGCGGAGATTGATCTGGCGATCGTCACGGGGATGCCGGCGTTCAAGGTCGGCGAGTTGGTGGCGCAGGAAGAACTGGTGTGGGTGGCGTCTGAGCGAAGCTCAGTACACCTCGAAAACCCAGTGCCGCTGGCGATGCTGCCGCCCGGCAACATCTTCCGCGATTTCGGTCTCGCGGCGCTCGAGAGCATTGGCCGGATCTGGCGCCTGAGCTGCATCAGCGAGAGCATCAGTGGCATTCAGGCGGCGGTGTTCTCTGGGATTGCGGTCAGTGTTGTTGGCAAGAGCTCGGTGCTGCCGGGAATGCGCATGCTTGGACGCGGTGATACGTTCCCAGCCCTGCCGAAAGTCGATTTGGTGCTCTACCGCTCGGCGCGAAGCTCCAATCCTGCGGCACAGGCGCTCGCCAGCGTGATCGTCCGGCATTTCGCAAATTCAGCGCTCGCTCCAGCGGCGCGGTTCGTCCGAACCCAGGCGGGCAGCGGCTCGCACGAGTAGTAAGCCCTCAGGCGATCACGGCAGCCGCAGATGCGGAGCGGCGATCACGATCGCGCCGATCAGGCCGAATGCTGCGCCGAGCATCAGGACGTGAATATCGACGGCGACCGCCGACCACGACCGAAGCCGCTGGGCTGTCGCGGACTGCAAATGAGGCTGTTGTCGCACCGGTCCATCTCCTGGTTCCGCCGAACAAGAAAGGCCTGACCGTCGTCCTCCGCAAGACGGCCGCCGAAATAACAACGGGCCCGCTGCGCGGGTCCCGGAACCGGAAAAATTCGCCTCTTCCGGAACCTCACCGAAGAGCATTCTTCTCGCCCAACGGAGTTCCGGCCCGCCTTGCCAGCGCCGCCGATCCGGTTTAGCTCCTCTCACACCCCAATCCAGGCAGTTCGACCATGCAGCAGGCCACCGCGCCCAAGATCAGTTTTGTTTCGCTGGGATGCCCCAAGGCCCTGGTCGATTCCGAGCGCATCATCACGCGGTTGCGCGCCGAGGGCTACGAACTGGCGCGCAAGCACGACGGCGCTGACCTCGTGATCGTCAACACCTGCGGCTTTCTCGACAGCGCCAAGCAGGAATCGCTGGCGGCGATCGGCGAAGCGATGGCGGCCAACGGCAAGGTGATCGTCACCGGCTGCATGGGCGCCGAGCCGGAGCAGATCGAAGCCGCCTACCCCGGCGTGCTGTCGATCACCGGACCGCAGCAATATGAAAGCGTGCTCGAGGCGGTGCACCGGGCGCGGCCGGCGCTTCACAACCCGCATCTCGATCTGGTGCCGCCGCAGGGCGTGCGGCTGACGCCGCGGCACTACGCGTATTTGAAGATCTCCGAGGGCTGCAACAATCGCTGCAGCTTCTGCATCATCCCGAAGCTGCGCGGCGATCTCGCATCGCGCCCCGCCGGCGACGTGCTGCGCGAAGCCGAGAAGCTGGTCGCTGCCGGCGTCAAGGAGCTGCTGGTGATCTCGCAGGACACCTCGGCCTACGGCGTCGATGTGAAGTACGCCGAGAGCCCCTGGAAGGATCGCAGCGTCCGCGCCAAATTCCTCGATCTGGCAAACGAGCTCGGCGAGCTCGGCGCCTGGGTGCGGCTGCACTACGTCTATCCGTATCCGCATGTCGACGAGGTGATCGGCCTGATGGCGGACGGCAAGGTGCTGCCCTATCTCGACATCCCGTTCCAGCACGCCAGCCCCGAGGTGCTGAAGCTGATGAAGCGCCCGGCCGCGCAGGACAAGACGCTCGACCGGATCAAGCGCTGGCGCGAGCAGTGTCCGGATCTGGCGCTGCGCTCGACCTTCATTGTGGGCTTCCCTGGCGAGACCGAGCGCGACTTCGAATTCCTGCTCGAATGGCTGGACGAAGCCGAAATCGATCGTCTCGGGGCGTTCAAATACGAGCCGGTCGCCGGCGCACCGTCCAACGCCCTGCCAGATCAGATCTCGGATGAGGTCAAGCAGGAGCGCTGGAACAGGCTGATGGCGCGGCAGCAGGCGATCTCTGCCCGCCGGCTGAAGCGCAAGGTCGGCACCCGTCAGCAGGTGATCATCGACGAGATCGGCCCGACCGTCGCCAAAGGCCGCTCCAAGGCCGATGCGCCGGACATCGACGGCGCGGTCTATCTGTCGAGCCGCCGCCCGCTGCGCGTCGGCGAAATCGTCACCGCCAAGATCGACCGCGCCGACGCGTATGACCTGCATGGGACGGTGGCGGGGTTCTGAGAACCTGTTAGCCGGCGAGCTACATCACCAGCGCAACGTCATCGCCCGGCTTGACCGGGCGACCCAGTATTGCAGAGGGTTCGCATTTACTAACAGGCGCTCTGTAATACTGGATCCCCCGCTTTCGCGGGGGATGACGGTGGTGGGGCAGTGCACAGAAGCGAGCGCTTACGGCTTCAGAATCGAAGCACCGGTCGTCACACGCCCTTCCAGATCGATATGCGCCTTGGCGGCGTCCTTGAGCGCGTAGGCGTGGTTGATCGGGACGTGCAGCTTGCCTTCGATCACGGCCGAGAACAGCGTGTCGGCGCCCTCGATCAGTTCCTTCCGCGTGCCGATATAGTCGTTCAGCTTCGGACGGGTCGCGAACAGCGAGCCGTGGTTGTTGAGCTCGGTGAGCGGGAACGGCGGCACCGGGCCTGAGGCGTTACCGAACGATACAAATAGACCGCGCGGCTTGATGCACTTCAGCGAGCCGGGGAACGTCGCCTTGCCGACGCCGTCATAGACCACGTCGCACAGCTCATTGCGGCTGATCTGCTTGACCCGCGCTACCCAGTCTTCTTCGTTGTAGAGGATGACGTGATCGCAGCCATTGGCCAGCGCCAGATCGGCCTTGGCCTTGGAGCCGACGGTACCGATGACATGCGCGCCGAGCGCCCGCGCCCATTGGCACGCGAGCAGGCCGATGCCGCCGGCGGCAGCGTGGATCAACACGCGGTGGCCGGGCTCGACTTTGAAGGTCTTGTGCAGCAGGTACCAAACCGTCAGGCCCTTGAGCATCAGCACGGCGCCCTGCTCGTAGGTGATGTGGTCGGGCAGTTTCACCAGCTTGGCGGCTTCGATGTTGCGCTCGGTGGCATAGCCGCCGAGGTTCGCGTAGTACGCGACGCGGTCGCCGGGATGGAAATTGGTGACGTGCGGTCCGACCGAGACGACCTCACCGGCAGCCTCGTTGCCGATCACGAACGGCAGCGACGGCGCCTTGTAGAGTCCGGTGCGGAAATACACGTCGATGAAGTTGAGGCCGACCGCGTGCTGGCGGATGCGGACCTCGCCCTCGCCCGGCGGCGGCAGCTCGACGTCCTCGTAGACCAGAACCTCCGGTCCACCCACCTGATGCACCCGCACCGCCTTCGCCATTATCGTCCCCTCAGGTCTATTGTCAGCGTCACGGAATGCCATCGCCCCGGCCTTGTCAACCGGCGGCGATGCGGCGGCGCACGGCGTCACCGCGGCTTGGCGCGGTTACGCTTGGCCAGCACGTTGAAGAACTCCACCGCGGCCGAGAACAGGATGGCGAAGTAGATGTAGCCGCGCGGGATGTGGAACGCGAAACCATCGGCCACCAGCGCCACGCCGATCAGCACCAGGAACGCCAGCGCCAACATCTTGGTGGTCGGGTGCTCGGAGACGAATCGCGCCACCGGGCCGGACGAGACGTACATCACCGCCATCGCGATCAGCACCGCCGCGACCATGATCTCGATGTCCTGGGCCATGCCGATCGCGGTGATGATCGAGTCGATCGAGAACACCAGATCGACCACCACGATCTGCACGATCACCCAGAAGAACGCCCGATCGGCGGTTGAGGCTTGCGCCTCGCCGTCCTTGGCCTCGACCTCGGCATGAATCTCGTGGGTCGCCTTGGCGATCAGAAACAGGCCGCCGAGGATCAGGATGATGTCGCGCCAGGAGAACGCCCTGTCGGCGATGCTGAACACCGGCGCCGTCAGCCCGATCAGCCACACCAGCACGCTGAGCAGCATGAGCCGAAACAGCAGCGCCAGGCCGAGGCCGATCTGGCGCGCGCGGGTCGCCCGCGGCTCGGGGATTCGGGATACCAGCACGGACAGGAAGATGACGTTGTCGATGCCGAGGACAATTTCGAGCGCCGTCAGGGTGAGCAGCGCGGCCCAGGCTTCGGGACTGGACAACAATTCGATCATCGGGGGGCTCGTCGGAATAAGCGGATGACACTATCGGCAAGGCAGACATAGAGGGCGACCGCGCACAGCACGATGGTAACCGGCAGCGGGACTTCGAAGTCGCGGACAATTGCATAGGCAGCGAGCACCGCCCACAGCGCGATCAGCGCCAGCGTCACGGCGCGCAATCGCGCAACACGCACGGGATGCACCACACGAAGTGGCACAAAGGTCAGAACGATCAAGGCTGCTATTCCCAGGCTGCCGACGATCGCCGGCGGGTGCAGCAAGAACAGATAGAATGCTGCTGCGTTCCACAGCGCCGGAAAGCCGCGGAAGTGATTATCGTCGGTCTTCATACGTCGGTCGGCGAAGTACATCGCCGAACTGATCACGATGCCGATGCCGAGCAGCGGCGCTGCGATCGGCAATAGCAGACCACTCGCGGTGATCGCATAGGCCGGCACGAACACGTAGGTGACGAAATCAACCACCAGATCGAGCACGTCGCCCGACCAGTCCGGCTGCAACCTTGCGACGTCCAGGCGCCGCGCCAGCGGGCCGTCGATCGCGTCAATCAGCAGCGCCAACCCGAGCCAGGCGAACATCCCGGCCCAATGCTGGCGGACAGCTTGCAGCATCGCGAGCAATGCGATCGCCGCCCCTGCGGCCGTAAACAGGTGCACGCCGAGCGCGGCGGCGCGGCGTGTGCCAGATCCGGGCGGCAATGGCGAAGGGTCCAACTGTGTCATCGGGCCTCGTGCATATCAGGTTGGGTACCGGTCTGCACAATCAGTTGCGGCGTTCCGTCGCGCAAACGGCCGGAAACGTTAATGTTTCGCGGCGGACTTGAAATCGTCGCTGACGAGAGCAATTGTCCGTGCCATGACCCAGAGCCTGATCGAGCCTAACAGCTACGACGCCATCATTGTCGGCGGCGGTCCCGCCGGCCTCACCGCCGCCATCGCGCTTGCCGAGACCGGCGCTGCCACCGCGCTGATCGCGCGGCTGGTGCCCTACGGCGATAATCGCACCACGGCTCTGCTGGGCGATTCGATCGACATTCTCGACCGACTTGACGTCTGGCGCCGCTGCTCGAGCAAGGCCGCCGCACTGCGGTCGATGCGGCTGGTGGACGATACCGGCCGGCTGATCCGGGCCCCCGAAGTAAAGTTCGCGTCCGATGAAATCGGCATGGACGCGTTCGGCTACAACATCGAGAACCGTGCCCTGCTGGTCGGCCTCGAAGAACGCGCGGCCGAGTTGTCGAACCTGCAGCGTTTCGACGATGAAGCTGAATCGGTCGTGCCGGGCGACGACGAAGTGATCGTTCGGATCCGCGGCGGCCGGACCATCTCGGCCAAGCTGGTGGTCGGCGCCGATGGCCGCCAGTCGCAGTGCCGTGAGGCCGCCGGCATCAAGGTGAGCAGCCGCGCCCTGCACCAGTCGGCGCTGACCTTCAACGTCAAGACGACACGCTCGCACGACAACGTCTCGACCGAGTTTCACACCAAGGAAGGCCCGTGCGTATTCGTGCCCCTGCCGGGTCGTCGGATGAGCATCGTCTGGGTCGCCTCACCGAAAGAGGCGCAGCGGCTGATGGCGCTGTCCGACGACGAATTGTCGGCTGCGGCGGAGAAGCAGTCACAGTCGATCTACGGCAAAATGACCGTCGAGCCCGGCCGCAATCTGTTTCCGCTGGCGATCGAGAAACCGGCCGCGTACGCGCAACATCGCATCGCCTTGGTTGGTGAAGCCGCTCACGTCGTCCCCCCGATCGGGGCGCAGGGGTTGAATATGGGGCTGCGGGATGCCGGCGACCTTGCCGAGATCGTGCGCGACGCGCTGGCGACTGGCACGGATATCGGCTCGGACGCTGTGATGGCGCGCTATGGCCGCAGCCGCGGACCCGACATCGCCAGCCGCACCGCGGCCATCGACATCGCCAACCGCACCCTGCTCAGCGATCTCTTACCCGCGCAGATGCTGCGGGCGGCGGGGATGCATCTGATCAGTTCGGTTGCCCCGATCCGCCGGTTCGCGATGCGCGAGGGGCTGTCGCCGTTCTGGCGCTCGATCTGAGCACGGCTAGCCCGGGAACGGGATCTGCCCGGTCCGGATCAGCCACATCACGGTGGTGAGCGTCACCACCGACATGAAGGTCCCGATCAGCACCGCGACCGACGCCGGCTCGACCCACGTATTGTATTGCCGGGCGATCACGAACACGTTCAGTGCCGGCGGCAGTGACGCCATCAGCACTGCAGTCGCCGCCCATTCGGGCGAAAACGGCCCGAACGCCAATATCAGACAGAACACGATCACTGGGTGCAGCAGCAGCTTGACCGCCACCAGACTGGGGATCTCCCACGGCACCCGCCCGAACGGCCGCAGCGCCACAGTAACGCCGAGCGTGAACAGCGCTACCGGCGCCGCCGCGTTCTGCAAGAAGCCCAGCATCTTATCGACCGCGACCGGCAGCTCGACATGGAACGCAGCCGCCGCCGCTCCGCAATAGGCGGCGACGATCAGCGGGTGGAACAGGATCTCCCGCAGCACCGCGATGATGGTCGGGATCAGCGGCCGTTTGTCGGTAGCGGTGAGCGCCATGCCGAGCGGCACGATCGAAAACAGAAAGATGGTGTCGAAGCAGAAAATCAAAGCGGTCGGCGCCGCCGCCTGGGTGCCAAGCACCGACAACGCCAGCCCCGGCCCCATATAGCCGATATTGCCGTAGCCGCCGGACAGCGCCGCCATCGTCGCCTCCCGCATCGACAGCTTGCCGATCAGTCGGCCGAGCACCCCTGACAGGAAGAAGGCGATCGCGGTCGCCAGCGTGGTCGCCAGCACGAACGGCAGGTTGTTCAGTTCCTCGAACGGCGTCTTCGACATAATGCGGAAGAACAGCGCCGGCAGCGAGACGAAGACGAGGAAGAAATTCATCCAAACCAGGCCCTGTTCGGGCAATTTCTTCCAGCGTCCGCAGGCGAAGCCGACGAAGATCAGGCCGAAATACGGCAGGGCGAGGTTGAGAATATCGATCATGCAAAATGCGGCAGCGGGGCGTTGGAACCTACCGGTATCAGGGAAACCCCGGGTGAACCACCGCGGAGCAGAGTCGCCGGTTTACCACTAGCGTCCGCCGCCAAGCTGGTCTATCCGACTCCCATGATCAAAACGCGAACCGCTAAATTTCAGATCGGTCAGATCGTCCGCCACCGGATCTTCTCGTTCCGCGGGGTTGTGTTCGACATCGATCCGGAATTCGCCAACACCGAGGAATGGTGGCTGGCAATTCCCGAAGAGGTGCGGCCGAGCAAGGACCAGCCGTTCTACCACCTGCTGGCGGAGAACGCGGAGTCGGAATACGTCGCCTACGTGTCGGAGCAGAATCTGCTGCCCGACGATTCCGGCGAGCCGATCCGACATTCCCAGGTCGCCGAGATCTTCATCAAGGACAAGTCCGGCGGCTACCGGCCGCGCAATCCGTCGCTGAACTAATCGGGGACGGCGCGGTTTCGATCGACATATCGACCCGCCCAGCCGGGACGGATTGCAGGAACGCGCCGTCTCACGCGAAAGCACAAAAGCGCAGAGAGCCATATCCCTGCTAGGCTGTCGTGGGAAGGATCTCTCATGACGCTGACGCCTGAGCTTTTGCGCCAGACCCTTACGACTGTGCTGAGCTTGGCGAAACAGGAGGGCGGCTTCGACTACCGCCTGATCGGCACCGCCGCGGACCTGCTGCGCGGAGTGCCGATCGAGCCCTGCGACGTCGACTTCCTCATGCCCACACGCAGCGATGTCGAGACCTTCGCGCGGGCGCTTGCCGCCTACCGATGCCTGAGCCCGCCGACCTGGATGCCCTGTTGCGTGCAGTATTACGCGGCGTTCGAGGTGGGCGGCGTTCAGGTCGATGCCAGCACCGTCGAGTCTCCGTCGCAGTCCGCTTTCATCGAGGCTTTCGGCAGCGGCCCCTGGACGCACTTTTCCGAGATCGCCGTGGGCAACACGCGCGTTGCGGTGGTGGCGCCCGAACTGCGGCTGGCGACCGAACTCTGCCGTGATCGAAAGGATCGCGTCGAAATAATCGCCCGCTGGATGCGCGATCACGGCTGTGACGCGCCGCTGCTGAAGAACGCCATGGAGGCCCGCGGCATCGACGCGGCAACCCAGTTGTCCGTGATGGCAACCGTCACCGGCTGACCGCAGCAGCGCAGGCGAGTACGCAGAAAACAGAAAGGGCGCCACCGGGGCGCCCTTTGCATTTTGCGATTGCAGTCGCGTGTTTACTTGGCAGCCGGGTTGGCGCCGGCCGGAGCCTGAGCTTCCAGCTTCTTGCGCTGCTCTTCGGCGCGCTTCTGCAGCTCTTCCTGCAGCTTCTTCTGGGTCTCTTCGAACTGCTTCGGATCGGTCGGCGGGCCGTCATAGGCCTTGGCGAACTCGGCCAGCGGCAGCGGCAGCGTCAGCGGCGCGCCGTTGGAATTGATCGCCTGGACGATCAGGTTCTGACCCTTCTTGAGCTGATTGATCAGATCCGGCGTCGCTTCATAGTCCGACATACAGCCGTTGGCGAAGCAGATCACATACGGGCTCTGCTGCGGCGCGTTGCTGTCGACGATGATGCGGGTGCCGTGCACGAGCTGCATGCCGAGCGGCAGCGTCACGCGCAGGATCTTCTTCGGCTCGCCTTCCGGCTCGATGATCACAGCGGCGATCACCGGCTGACCGGATTCGATACGGCCGTCCTTACCGGTGAAGCACACCTGCTTGGCATTGGCGTCCTGCCCCTTGAGGCAGAACTTGGTCCAGGGCGCGTAGATCAGCTGAACCTGTTGCTGCTCAGGCTGTCCCTGGGCGGGAGCCTGCTGCGCCGGCGCCGGGGCTGCCTTCGGCGCCGCCTTGGGGGCTGCCTTCGGGGCGGCCGGCTGCTGGGCCTGCGCGGCGGGAGCGATGGTCAACGCCGCAAACGCGGTCGCCGCCAGCAGGGCGAAGGCCCGCCCGCGCGGCCCGGCCGACGCGACCAAGTTGCAAGACTTCATTCGGAAAACCCTTTCTGAAACGGTCGCGCACCCCAACCTGCGACGCTGGAGCTGACAGCGGTCCGTTTGGCCGCTGTCTCGGTGCCAATTGAGGCGGTTACGTGACGAGCCGGTGGGCATCATCGACTGCCCGCCTTCAATACATTGGCGAACGCAAAGATCAATGGCAACAATCCCCCGGCACCGGTTTCCAGTCGCTAATGTGGTAAAAATCCCGGCGTGGGACGCGCCGAATCAAAGCACCGCTTCATCCGCCGAATCAAGGTCCTCGCCGTCGCGTTCGCGATCGGCACCGGATGCCTGACCGGCGTTACGACGGCAGGCGCCGAGCCGGCCGGCACTCCCGCACCTGCGATCGTCAGCCATGCGATCGCGATGAACGGCAAGCCCGCGCAGCCTTCCGACTTTACCGCGATGCCCTACGTGAACCCGGACGCCCCCAAGGGCGGTCGGATGATCGCCAGCGTCGTCGGCGCGTTCGACAGTCTCAACCCGCTGATCGTCAAAGGCATCGCCGTCCAGCAGATGCGAGGTTATGTGATCGAAAGTCTGCTGGCGCGCGGCCACGACGAGCCGTTCACCTTGTACGGCCTGCTCGCGCGCTCGGTCGAAATCGACGACATTCGCAGCTACGTCACATTC
>NZ_QTKI01000127.1:0-11609 GCF_010820945.1 Rhodopseudomonas sp. BR0C11 | reverse complement strand
GACCCCTGCAGCCAGCCGTTCTCCGTCAGCCGCTCCACCCCTTCGGCATAGAGGCGTGCCTGCGCGGCCGGAGTCGCCGGCTGCGGCAATTTGCCGTTCTCTACCGCGCGGGCCATCGGCCCGCCGGGAAACATGTTGAGTGCATACAGCGTGACGCCATCGAGACCGATGCGCCCGACCGTGTCGATATCACGCCGCCAATCGGCGTCGCTCTGCCCCGGCAGCCCATAGATCAGATCGCACACTACCGAGGTCCGGCCCTGCGCCATCAGTTCGGAGAGAAATTCCGCAACCTCTTCACCGGTGCGCTTGCGACCGAGCCGCCGCCGCACTTCGGTGGAAAAGCTCTGCACGCCGATCGACAGCCGATTGACTCCGGCATCGGCCAGCCTCTTGGCCTTGGTGATATCGAAGCCGTAGGACCGCCCCTCCAGGGTGATCTCACAGTCGGAGCTGAGCGGGAGATAGCGGTGCAGCGCCGCGATCAGCCGCGCCAGATCTTCCGCATCGAGCGCCGACGGCGTGCCGCCGCCAATATAGATTGCGTCGATCGGCGCACTCGCGATCAGCGGCGTATGCGACTTGGCGGCGAGTTCCGCGATCAGGTCGTCGACATAGGCCGGGCCGGCTTCCGGCCGCCATACGTTCTCAAAGAAGCCGCAAAACAGGCAATGGTTTTGGCAATACGGCACATGCAAGTAAGCCACCGCCGTCTCGCTGCGCGGCGTGGCGAACACCCGCTCCATTACCGCCTGGGCATTGTCTTCATCGACCGGCCGGCTGCCGCGCCACGGCGGCGAAAACGCGCGCTTGCCGAACGCCTCGGTGAGCGGATCGCAGCCGACGCGCACCAGGTAATCGCCGATCGATGCCGGCTTGACCGACATCGGATGACCGGCGCCATGCCCCCGATGACCACCGTGCCCGTGAATAGTCCCGTGCCCGGCATGCACTGGTGCGGCGCCCCGATCGCCCTGCTTCACCTCAGCCATTCTCACCGCCCGCGCTCCATCATCAAACGGGCAGCAATGCCAGCCGCGCGCGACGCACGGTCAGCCGACACATGCGCGTGCGAATAGCTGGCCAGCCCGACCATCCGATCACACTCGTTATTTGCAAACAGGGGCTGGCGGGCGCTGCAAAACGCAGGGAGCTGGCTGGCACAGCGCAAGGCACAATTCGACCTCGCGTATCGTGAAGTTACGACGCACCGCGGCGCAAGCTCAAGCGCCGATCGCTCCGTTTATAGTAATTATAAGACACATTTTCGGATCACCGCTTATAACCAAGCGCTCACGTCGATGTCAGCAACAACACCAGAAGCGGAATGATGACAGCATCCGATCGATTGGGCGCAGATCCTACGCAAGCCGGGGCGAGCCCGAGTGGCGTGCGCGCCGTCAGCATCGTCGGCAATCAGATCGACAGCCGCGAATTGTTCACGATGGATCGGGAAATCGTGATCGCGCATGGCGACGATCGCTATCGCCTCCGCCTCACCTCGCAGAACAAGCTGATCCTGACCAAATGATCGCGAACGCTCACATCAAACGCCATCGCGCCGCTGTGTTCGCCGCGACGTTGCTCGCAGGCTCCTTCTCGCTTCAGGCGACCGCAGCCGAGATCAAGGTGCGCGATGCGCACGGCCGTGACGTCACTGTTGCTGATTCCTCGCGCACGCTGTCGATCGGCGGCGCGATCACCGAGGTATTGGCCGATCTCGGCCTGGCGCAGCGGATTGCGGGCGTCGATTCCACCAGCGTGTATCCGCCCGAAGCGGTCGCCGGAAAACCTAACGTCGGCTACTTGCGGCAACTATCCTCGGAAGGCGTGATCGGACTGAACCCGACCCTGATCCTGGCGATGGATTCGGCCGGTCCGAAGCAGACGATCGATGCGATCACTTCGGCCGGCATTCCGCTGGTGTCGGTGCCGGAGGCGTATTCCGAACAGGGCTTGCTCGACAAGATCGCGCTGATCGGCCACGCCATGGGCGCCGACAAGGCCGCGACCTGCCTTGCCTCCGCGGTCGGCGACGACTTCACCACGCTGCGCAAGCTGCGCGCCGCGATCACCAAGCCGGTTCGCGTGATGTTCGTGATGTCGCTGGTTAACGGCCAGGCGATGGCGGCCGGACGGAACACCGCGGCGGATTCGATCATTGCTCTAGCCGGCGGCGTCAATGCGATCGACGGTTACGACGGCTACAAGGCGATCAACGACGAGGCGATCGTCGCGGCGCGTCCCGATGTCGTGCTGACGATCAAGCGCAGCCGCGATTCCTTCGAGGCCGACGCGTTCTACGCCCATCCGGCGTTTGCGCTGACGCCGGCCGGCCAGCACCGCGCCTTCCTGGCGATGGACGGACTGTATCTGCTCGGCTTCGGGCCGCGCACGCCGGCGGCGGCAGTCGAGGTCGCATCGAAACTGTACCCGCAGCTCGCAGCCGAGGCCGCCGGCTTCAAACCGAAGGCCACCACGGTCGATTGCCGCTCATGAGCGTGTTGGCGCTTCCCCGTCGCAGCCGCGCCGGCGCGCCGCGCCCCGGCAGCGCGATCACACTCGCCGTGCTCGGCGGGTTGCTGATCGCCGCAATGGCACTGGCGATGACGGTGGGCGCCGCCGGCATTCCGCTCTCCCGCCTGCCCGCAGCGCTCGGACTGACCGGCACCGCGGGCGATGCAGCGACAACGCGTGATCAGCTGGTGCTGTGGTCGATCCGGATGCCGCGGATTCTCACCGCCGCGATCGTCGGCAGCCTGCTCGCGGCAGCGGGCGCGCTGATGCAGGGCCTGTTCCGCAATCCGCTGGCCGACCCGGCGCTGGTCGGCGTCGCCAGCGGCGGTGCCTTTGGGGCGGCCGCCTCGATCGTTTTGCTCGTGCATCTGCTCGGCCCGCATCTCCGCGTCCTGCAGGAGTATCTGCTGGCGTTCGCCGCTTTCGGCGGCTCGCTGATCACCACCATCGTGCTGTACCGGATAGCAAGCCGATCGGGCCGCACCTCGATCGCGCTGTTCCTGCTCGCGGGTCTTGCGATCGCGGCGATCGCTAACGCCGGCCTCGGCGTTCTGGTGTTCGTGGCCGACGATCGCCAGCTCCGCGATATCACCTTTTGGATGCTCGGTTCGCTTAGCGGCGCCAACTGGGCCAAGGCCGCCTCCACCGGTTCGGTCCTGCTGATCGCGCTCTTGGTGCTGTTGCGGATTGCAGGACGGCTGGATCTGCTTGTCCTCGGCGAGACCGAGGCGTTTCACAGCGGCGTCGACGTCGAGCGGCTGAAGCGGACTTCGATCCTGTTGGTGTCGGCAATGGCCGGGGTTGCGGTCGCGGTCACCGGCGTGGTCGGCTTCGTCGGCATCGTCGTGCCGCATCTGTTGCGGCTGGTGATCGGCCCGTCGCATCGGTTGTTGCTGCCCGCCTCCGCCGTTCTCGGCGCAGTGATGCTGGTCGTCGCCGACACGGTGGCGCGCACCGTCGTCGCGCCGGCCGAGATGCCGATCGGCATTCTCACTGCAGCGATCGGTGCACCGTTCTTCCTCGCCATCCTGCTACGGCAGCGCAAGTTGGTGGGGCCATGAGCGGTGTGCTGAAAGCCGAAGCGGCCTCCTTCGCACTCCCCGGCGCCACGCTGGTCGATCGCGTCGATCTCACAATCGGCCAGGGTGAACTGGTGGCAATCGTCGGCCCCAACGGCGCCGGCAAGTCCACCCTGCTGCGGATGCTGTCCGGCGATCTACGGCCGACCTCCGGCACCGTCTCGCTCGACGGGCGCGCGCTCTCCGACTATCCGCCCCGCGCGCTTGCCGCCCGGCGCGCGATGCTGGCGCAGCACACCACGGTGTCGTTCCCGTTCTCGGTCGAGGAGATCGTTGCGATGGGCGCGGACATCGATCCCCGCAAGGCGGCGCCGCTGTTCGACGCCGCGCTCCGTGACGTCGGCCTCGACCATTTCCGCCACCGCGATATCACCACGCTGTCGGGCGGCGAGCAGCAGCGCGCCCATTTCGCCCGGATCCTGGTGCAATTGTGGAGCGGCGAAGCGGACGCCGGCCCTGGGCTACTGCTGCTCGATGAACCGACCTCCAGCCTCGACATCCGCCACCAGCTCGATCTCGCCGAGACTGCGCGGCGCTGCGCCCGCCGCGGCACCACCGTGATCGCGATCCTGCACGATCTCAACCTCGCTGCCCGATTCGCCGATCGCATCATCGTGCTCAGTGGCGGCCGGATCGCCGCCGACGGAACGCCTGCCGCCGTCTTGCGGCACGAGCTGATCGCCGACGTGTTCGATGTCGCCCTCACCGTCAACACCGACGTCGCGGGCCAACCTTTCGTGCTGCCGGAGCTCGCCGACGATCGCCACGCCGCCGCCCACGCCTGAGCGCGCGCCGCCTCTGCGTACCACATCACAGACATTCTAAGTAACGACGGCCTCGACGCGGACGGTTTTGGACCGGTTCAATTTGTTGGCCCGCAACCGAGCGCTTAGTCTTGCCCGGTGATGCGAACGCATCTGCGTCGCACGGCCGACACCTGACAATTATCAGTTTCATTGTTTGCAGCGAAAGACCCATCGTCAATGAGCGTCAACGTGATTTTCGGCTCCGATGCCGGCGCGACTCGCGCCGTTGCCTCGCGGATCGCCAAGCGGCTGCAGGGCCGCGCCGTCGATATCAAATCCGCATCAGCCGCCGATTTCGAGGGCTGCAGCCTTCTTATTCTCGGCGCGCCGACTTACGGCTTCGGCGATCTGCAGACCGACTGGGAAGCCAACATCGACAAGCTCACCTCCGCCAATCTGGCAGGCAAGAAAGTGGCGCTGTTCGGCACCGGAGACCAGACCAACTATCCGGACAGCTTCGTCGACGCAATGGGCCTGCTGTACGACCACGTCATCGAGCGCGGCGCCACGGTCGTCGGCTTCACCGAGACTGCAGGCTACGACTACACCGCCTCCAAAGCCGAACGTGACGGCCGCTTCGTCGGACTCGCGCTCGACGAGGACGGCCAATCATCCAAGACCGAAAAGAGGATCACCGAATGGATCAGTCGTCTCACATGAGTGCAGCGACTTTGCAGATCTTCCAGCACCACCTCTACGAGCTGTCGAAGGGGCTACGCCCGCTCGCGATGATGACGCTTCCGTCGGTCGAGGCCACCTCGATCGTGGCACGGCTGCGTACCGCCGGAATCGCTCACCACGTCCACGAAGCCTGCCAGCATCGCATCAACGTGGTGTTCGGCGTCGCCTCCGCGGTCCGCACCGTGCAGGGCTTCATGACCGGCCCGCTGTGCAACCTGTCGGCTGAGCACGACTTCATGCTCGGCATCCTGCTCGGCTACGACCGCGAAATGCAGTGCCACCGTTTTCTGTCGCGTGCCGGCGGCAACACGGTCGAGGCGGTCGCCGAACCGACCCACACCGTGGCGCCGAGCGAGCCGGTGCTGATCCACTGACGGTCCGTGGGCTGGATCGCCGCTCGACCATTCGTGCACGGACATGGTCCGCAAGCGCTATCCGTGAGGGGAAGGGTCACCCCACCCCTCACGTCATCGCCCGCGAAGGCGGGCGATCCAGTATCCCAGAGCGCTAGTTGATCTGTCGTGCGCTCACGGACAACTCTCTGCAATACTGGGTCCCCCGCCTGCGCGGGGGACGACGATGATGTTCGGGGCGATTCATTTTCCGACAGCGACGTCGCTGCGACGTGCGCAGTGGACGTGCTTCACTCCTCCTTGAAGCCGTATTCGGCGTTGTTGCCGGTGGCGCCGTAGTATTTGTACGGCAGGAATTTGCCCGACATCGTGATCTTGACGCGGTCGCCCTTCGGGTTCGGCAGCCGTTCCATCACCATGTCGAAATCGATCGCCGACATGATGCCGTCGCCGAATTCTTCCTCGATTAGCGCCTTCCAGGCCGGGCCGTTGATCATCACCAGCTCATAGAATCGGTAGATCAACGGGTCACGCGGCGGCATGGTGATGCCCTCGCCGCGCATCGGCACCTCGTTGAGCATCGCGGTCTCGACTGCCGACAGTCCGAACAGCTCAGCCGCCTTCGCCGCCAGCGGCTTGGTCAGCTTCATCTGGCCGAGGATCGCACCGACCACCAGCACCTCGGAATGGCCGCCGATGGTTTCGCAGATGTACTTCCAGGTCCAGCCCTTCTCGCGCTTGATGTCGAGCAGCTTCTCGGTCAGTTCGGCTCGCTTCATGGTCGGTCTCCTTAGGTGAGGTGGGGATCGGTAGGTGATAGGATCAGCGGGCGTTGGCCTGCAGCGGCACCAGCGCAGCGTCCTCGACGCCGGGCCGGACGACTGGCACGTGCAGCGGATCGTGGTGCGGATTGGTGCTGGTGAAGGTCTTGCTGCGCGTCACCAGGAAGTCGACGATGTGGTTGCGCAGCCCGTAGTAGTAAGGATGCCGGTGCAGATCGATCCGGGCGCGATCCTTCGGCAACGGGTTCTCGACGATCTCGGCGATCACCGCGCCGGGGCCGTTGGTCATGAGATAGATCTTGTCGGCGAGATACATCGCCTCGTCGACATCGTGGGTGATCATGAAGGTGGTCTGCCCGGTCTCGAGGCAAATACGGCGTACCTCGTCCTGCAGCGAGCCGCGGGTCAACGCATCGAGCGCCGAGAACGGCTCGTCCATCAGCATGATCTTCGGCGTGATCGATAGCGCCCGGGCGATGCCGACGCGCTGCTTCATGCCGCCGGACAGTTCGGACGGACGCTTGTGCTCGGAACCGGTGAGACCTACGAGATCGATGAAGCGCTGCGCATGGGCACGGACCTTGGCCTTGTCCCAGCCCCGCCACTTCGACGACACCGCATAGGCAACGTTGCCCATCACAGTGCGCCACGGCAGCAGCGCGTGGCTCTGGAAGATCACCGCGCGGTCGAGGCTGGTGCCTTCGATCGCCTGGCCGTCGACGATCACCGCGCCTTCCGTCGGCTGGTCGAGGCCGGCGAGGATGTTGAGCACGGTGGTCTTGCCGCAGCCGGAGTGGCCGATTACGCAGCCAAATTCGCCGAGCGGCAGCGACAGCCAAAGGTTCTCGAAGATCGTGGTCTGTCCCCCGCCCGCGGCCGGATAGCGCTTGGCGATCGCCTCGACGGAAATGAACTTGTCGGTCATGGGGCTCACTCCGGAAACGTGACCATGCGGGTGAACCGCGCCAGCACTTGGTCGAGCAGCATCCCGACAACGCCGATCAGCAGGATCGCGATGATGACGTTGACGATCGACAGGTTATTCCATTCGTTCCAGACGAAGTAACCGATACCGGTTCCGCCGACGAGCATCTCGGCGGCGACGATCACCAGCCAGGCGATGCCGATCGAAATCCGCATGCCGGTGAGAATGGTCGGCGCAGCGGCCGGCAGGATCACCGTGAAAGCCCGGCGAACGGTGCCGACTTCGAGCGTGCGGGCGACGTTGATCCACTCCTTGCGGACCGAGGCGACACCGAACGCCGTGTTCAGCAGCATCGGCCACACCGAGCAGATGAAGATCACGAAAATCGCCGACAGGCTGGAGTCCTTGATGGTGTAGAGCGCCAGCGGCATCCAGGCGAGCGGCGAAATCGGCTTCAGCACCTGGATGAACGGATCGAGCGCCTTGTTCATCAGCGGTGACATACCGATCAGAAAGCCAAGCGGGATCGCGACAGCTACGGCCAACAGATAGCCGGTCATCACCCGCGCGATCGAATAGCCGAGCTGAATGCCGAGGCCCTTGTCGTTGGGGCCGTTGTCGTAGAACGGACGCTTGATGTGCTCCCACAGCTTGGCGCCGACCTCGAACGGCCCTGGCATCGCCGATTTGCCCTGGGTCGCGGTGGCGCCCATCAGCGCCGCATATTCCGGGCTCATCTTGGCGACTTCACTGCTGCCGCGCGTCGCCAGATGCCAGGCGGCGATGAAGCCGCCAAACAGCAGCAGCGAAACCACCGCGGCGCGTAGGCGTAGTGATTTGGTCATGACGTCACCCGTCGTGTCAGTGCGGGACCTGGAGGCCGGCGGCTGCGGCTTACGGGAGCCACCGGCGGCGCTGTTGCGACGCTCGTCGTCTGGGAGCCGCGGGCCGGCAACGGTGGAGATCCAAACATACTGCCGCCAGCCCCCGTCCCTTACGAGGCCTTCTTGATCTTGAAGCTGGCGAGATACTGATCCGGGTTGGAGCCATCGAACGGCTTGCCCATCACCGAGAACGACCGCGAGGTGGTGTCGGGCGCCGCGAGACCGGCCTCCTTCATCAGCTTCGCCGTGTCGGTCGCGAGATAGACCTGCTCGGCAATCGTCTTGTAGTCGACGTCGCCCTTGATCTGCCCCCAGCGCTTCATCTGGGTCATGATCCAGATCGCAAAAGACTGCCACGGGAACGGATCGAAATCGATCCGGTTCGGCTGCTTGACGACGTTGCCGAGGCCATCGGCATAGGTGCCGGTGAGGATCTGCTCCAGCACGATGGCCGGCTGGTTCAGATAGTTGGCAGGCGAGATCGCCTGCGCTATTTCCTTGCGGTTCTCTGGCTTATGCGCGTAGGCGGTCGCCTCGATGATCGACTTGAGGAGCGCGCCGTAGGTGTTCGGCATCGTGGTGACGAATTCTTTCGATGCGGCGAAGGCGCAGCACGGGTGGCCGTCCCAGATTTCCTTGGTCAGGATGTGGATGAAGCCGACGCCATCATAGACCGCGCGCTGGTTCATCGGATCGGGAGCGAGATAGCCGTCGATGTTGTCGGCGCGCAGGTTGGCGACCATCTCCGGCGGCGGCACGGCGCGGATCTGGACGTCGACGTCGGGGTCAAGACCGTGTTCGGCCAGATAGTAGCGCAGCAGGTAGTTGTGCATCGAATAGTCGAACGGAACGGCGAATTTGAAGCCCTTCCAATCCTTCGGATTGCGGCGATCCTTGTGCTTCATCGCCAGGGTGATCGCCTGGCCGTTGATGTTCTCGACCGCTGGCATGGTGTACGGGATCGGATTGGAGCCGACGCCCATCGTGATCGCCAGCGGCATCGGCGACAGCATGTGCGCCGCGTCGTATTCCTTGTTCAGAGTCTTGTCGCGGATCACCGCCCAGCCGGCGGTCTTGATGACTTCGACGTTGAGGCCGTACTTCGCATAGAAACCCATCGGATGCGCCATGATGATCGGCGTGGCGCAGGTGATCGGGATGAATCCGACCTTGAGGTCGGTCTTTTCCAAGGGACCGCCCGAGGCGAACACGTCGGTTGCGGTCTGCAGCGGGAAGAACTGAGACACCGCGGCGAGCGCGGTAGCGGCACCGACCGACTTCAGAAACGCGCGCCGCGAGGCATCCTGCGGAAACATTGCGCGCATCACCGCGGACGCGACAACGCCTTCGAACCGTTTCTCCTCGCCCTGCGTCACGGCGCTCTGCAGCGCAGCGGCCTGCTCGGCAGCATGCTCGGCTTCGGTAGCATGACGGCCACAACTACAACCCGTTGTGTGCAGCCGGCGATTGGGATCGAACGGATTGTCGAACGTAGACATGGGACCTCCTGCGTGACGTCGAGGTCCTGATCGCAAGGAGTGTGCCAAACACCGGATGGCCGCCAGATGCGACGATATGGGCGGTTTCAGCGGATTGCTGAATACGAAATCTCGTAATATACGGGAATTCGTAGTCGAGTTACGAAAATTCGGAGTGTCCGATGGACCTCTCGTCGCCCTCTTCGCTCGCCGCCACGCTCGATTTGCCGCTGCGCGCCGCCGTGTTTGACAGCGCCGTCGAGGCCGTGCTGCTGGTCGACCCGACGCTCGACCAGATCGTCGATGCCAACGGCGCCGCCAGTGCCCTGCTCGGCCACGACCGTGACGTTCTGCTGCAGACCCGGTTCAGCGCGCTGCACGGCGCGCAGCTTCCTGCGCTCGTGGTGTTTACCCAGGCCGTGTTCGCCAAAGGCACCTATTGGACTCACGCGCTGACGCCGGTGCACGCCGACGGCACGCAGCTTCGATTGGAATACGCCGGCAAGCTGCTGCCGTATCGCGGCCGCTCGCTGCTGCTATTGACGATGAGCGATCTGGAGCAACGCCGGCGGCGCTATGTCGACGCCGTCGCCGACGACTACATGCGCGACGGACTGCCGGCGTGGCAGCGGGTCGAGCGGGTGTTTCAGGACATCGAGCGCGAGAACCAGCTCATCCTGCGGGCGGCCGGCGAAGGCATCTACGGCGTCAACGCCGAGGGAAAGACCACCTTCGTCAATCCGGCCGCGGAGCGGATGCTGGGCTGGTCGGCCGAAGAGCTGGTCGGCAAAGAGATGCACGCCATGGTGCATCACAGCCACCATGACGGACGGCACTATCCCGGCCAGCAATGCCCGATCTACGCGGCGTTCCGCGACGGAGCGGTACATACCGTCGACGGCGAAGTGTTCTGGCACAAGGACGGAACGCCGGTCTGGGTGGAGTACACTTCGACGCCGATCCACGACCGCAGCGGCGGCGTGGTCGGCGCGGTGGTGGTGTTTCGCGACGTCAGCCAGCGCCACGAGGCCGACGAAAAGCTGCACGCCGCGCTGGCCGAAGTCGACCGCCTGCGCGAGCGGCTGCAGCTCGAAAATGATTATCTGCAAGAAGAAATCCGGATCGAGACCAATCCGCGCGGCATCATCGGGCAGAGCGAGGCGATCCAGACCACGCTGCGCCAGGTCAAGCTGGTCGCACCCACTGCCGCCACCGTGCTGATCACCGGCGAATCCGGCACCGGCAAGGAACTGATCGCGCGCGCGATCCACGAAGCCAGCACGCGCCGTGACCGGCCGCTGATCAGGGTCAACTGCGCAGCAATCCCACGTGAACTCTTCGAGAGCGAGTTCTTTGGACACGCCCGCGGCGCCTTCACCGGCGCTGTGCGCGATCGCATCGGCCGCTTCGAGCTCGCCGACGGCGGCACCCTGTTCCTCGACGAGGTCGGCGAGATTCCGCTGGAGCTGCAGAGCAAACTGCTCCGCGTGCTGCAGGAAGGCAATTTCGAACGCATCGGGGAGGAGCGTACCCGCAATGTCGACGTCCGCCTGATCGCCGCGACCAATCGCGACCTGAAGCGGGAGGTGCAGCGCGGCCACTTCCGCGAGGACCTGTATTTCCGGCTCAGCGTGTTTCCGATCGAGTCGGTGCCGCTGCGCGATCGCCGCGAGGACATTCCGCTGCTGGCGCAGCACTTCCTCGCCAATGAGGCCCGCGAACTGAAAACCGAGCTGCGGCTGTCGCAGGGCGACGTCCGCCGCCTGATGCGCTACGACTGGCCCGGCAACGTCCGCGAACTGCAAAACGTGATCGAACGAGCTACCATTCTGGCGCAGAACGGCAGGCTGCGGCTCGACCTGCCGGAAACGGCCAGCGGCCATGCCTCGGCCGCCAGCGGCCGTCAGAAGCTGGACGCCCGCCCCGCGGTGATGACCGCGGCCGATCTCCGCAGTTTGGAGCGCGACAACATCATCGCGGCGCTGCGCGCCTGCAAAGGCAAGGTGTTCGGCGACGACGGCGCGGCGGCGATGCTCGACATGAAGCCAACCACGCTGGCGTCGCGGAGCAAAGCGCTGGGCATCGGCTCGCCGCGCGCCCAGGC
>NZ_QTKI01000126.1:0-11620 GCF_010820945.1 Rhodopseudomonas sp. BR0C11 | reverse complement strand
GGGGGTGGCGCTGCGGCTCGGTTTCGACGGGGGCGTCACCGCGCTGACCGGTGCCGCGGACATCGGCCAGGGATCGTCGACCGTGGTGGCGATCACGGTCGCCGAAACGCTCGGCATCGCGCTGAACCGGGTCCGGGTGATCTCCGGCGACTCCGCCATCACTCCGAAGGACAATGGCGCGTATTCGTCGCGCATCACCTTCATGGTCGGCAACGCCGCCATCGATGCGGCGACGAAGTTGAAACAGATCCTGATCGCGGCGGCAGCCCGCAAGCTCGAAGCCGCTCCCGAGCAGATCGAGTGTGCCGGCGAGAGCTTCTTTATCGGCAGCGGTGCCCAGGCCGCGCTCGGTTTCGGCGAAGTGGCCAAAGCCGCGCTGATCGATGAGGGCGCCATCACGGTCAAGGGCACTTTCACATGCCCGCCGGAATCGCAGGGCGGCAAACATCGCGGCGGCGCGGTCGGTTCGACCATGGGATTCAGCTACGCCGCTCAGGTGGTCGAGGTCAGCGTCGATGATGCGACCGGCCTGATCACCGTCGACAAGGTCTGGGCGGCGCTGGATTGCGGCCGCGCCATCAATCCGCTCGCGGTGGTCGGGCAGGTGCAGGGCGCGGTGTGGATGGGGATGGGGCAGGCAATGTGCGAGGAGACGCGCTATCTCGACGGGCTGCCCGCGCATGCCAGCTTTCTCGAATACAGGATGCCGACGATGATCGAATCGCCTCCGATCGAGGTCGCGATCGTCGAAAGCGTCGATCCATTTGGGCCGTTCGGCGCCAAGGAGGCCAGCGAAGGTGCGCTCGCTGGCTTTCCGCCGGCGATGGTCAACGCCGTTGCCAATGCGATCGGCATCGATCTCGATGATCTGCCGGCGACGCCTGATCGCGTCGTCGAGGCGCTGGCGCGGCGGCGTCGCGAGGCGAAGCGGGCAGTGGCGGTGAGGGCCGCCTCATGACTGGCCTGAATGCGTTGAATTTGCTTCGTCCGGGCTCGGTCGATGAGGCGATCGCCGCACTGCTGGCGCATCCGGGAGGACGGCTGCTCGGCGGCGGTACGGATCTGCTCGTCAACATGCGGCGCGGCATCGCGCAGCCTGAGACACTGATCGACACCACCGGCATCGCCGAGATCAAACGGCTCGTCGTCGATGGCAGCGGCGTGACCGTCGGCGCCGGAGTCACCGTGGCGACCCTCGCCGCCGACAGTCTGGTTGCTGCCCGCTATCCGGCGCTGAGCGAAGCTGCTCGCAGTGTGGCGGGGCCCGGTCATCGCAAGCTCGGCACCGTCGGTGGCAATCTCTGCCTCGACACCCGCTGCATCTACTACAATCAGACCGAATGGTGGCGCGCGGCCAATGCGTACTGCCTGAAGAATCGCGGCGAGACTTGTCACGTCGCCCCGAAGGGCAACCGCTGCCACGCCGCCTTCAGCGGCGATCTCGCGCCGGCCCTGCTGGTGCTCGGCGCCGAGGTCGAGATCGCCGGGCCCGGCGGCCGGCGCCGCATCGCGCTCGCCGAATTGTATGTTGAAGATGGGCGGGCGCATCTCGCGCTGCGGCCAGGCGAGGTCGTTGTTGCGGTGCGGCTGCCGCCCGATCCACCTGCGTCGCGCTACGTCAAGGTGCGGCAGCGCGGCGCAATCGACTATCCGCTTGCCGGCATAGCAGTTGCGCTGACGCGTTCCGGCTCCAAGATCGCGCAGCTTCGCATCGCGCTGACGGGGACCAATTCAAGGCCGTTCCTGCTCGCCGAGACCGCCGCCTTTTCGCAGCGGCCGCTCGACGATGCGATACTGCGCGAGATCGACCGGCTGGTGCAGAAACAAGTGCAGCCGATGCGGACGACGCTGATGCCAGCCAACTACCGGCGCGTCGTTGCGGCGGCCCTGGCGAGCCGCGTGACGGCCGAGCTGTTTGCCTCGCTGGCGTAGGGCTGCCGGGGGCCCTGCGCGAATGAGCGCTTAGCGTACGGCCTGCAGCTTACCGCGCACCGCACTGCGGCCGTCGGTTGCCAGCTTGCGCAACCTTGCGACATCGCGCACCGCGACTTGCGACGCCTCGACAGTGACGCCGATGCTGCGCAGCTTGGCGAAGGCCCGCGACAGCGATTCCGGCGTCAACCCCAACTCACCGGCGATCAGCGCCTTGTCGTAGGGCAGCACCAGCGCGCAGGAGCCGTGCTCGGCGATCGCCAGCGAGGCCAGGAATTCGGCGAGCCGCTGCACCCCGCTCTGTGCCTTGAGCTGCTCGACGCGCTGCACCAGATGGTGCATGTGCTGGCAGATCGAAGCGATCATCGGCACCGAGATATCCGGGTTGGCCCGGATGCAGCGGACCAGATGATCAGCAGGGATTCGCGCGACCCGCGCGTCGGTGACTGCTTCGGCGTTGGCCAGATAGCGGTGGCCGGTCAGCGCCGCGGCTTCGGCGAAACTGCCGCCACGGCTCATGATTTCGATCACGGCTTCGTCGCCGGCCAGATTGCTGCGAAACAGCTTGACCCAGCCGCCGACGACAATGAAGAACGCGGTCGCCGGCTCGTCCTGGCGCACGATCGACTCGCGCGGCCGCAGGCTGATCGCGGTGGCCGGCGCGATCATGTGCGCGACGGTCTCCGCCTTCAGTCCGCGAAACACAGCGATCCGGGTGATGACCTGTAGATCACCACCGGTCAGCTTCGAAGCCATCGAGAGCGTTTCCAATTTTGATTAGGGCAACTACACCCCATGCCGGTTTCGCGGTTCCTTGATCGCCATCAACTATTTTGTGCATTCTGGTACGAAATTATGTTGCACTGCAGCGCCATGTTGCAGGGCAATCACCCGTCCTGCGCCGCGGAGGCGCGTTGAAAACCTGCGAGCCGCTGCTAACCTACGAGGCATGGACATTCGGGCGGCGGTGTTTCGAGAGATTGGCGCGGCGCTCCGCGTCGAGCGGATTGTGCTGGATCCGCCGCAGCCGACCGAAGTTTTGGTGCGGCTCGCTGCCATCGGCCTGTGCCGAACCGATTATCACGTGATGCGCGGCGAGCGCCGTGTTGCGATGCAGCCGATGGTGCTGGGTCATGAAGCCGCGGGTGTCGTCGAGGCGATCGGCAATCAGGTGCAGGGCGTCGCGCCGGGCGATCACGTGGTGCTCACCTTCATTCCCGGCTGCGGCCGTTGTCGTTGGTGCCAGCGCGGATTGCATCATCTATGCGCCGAGGGGCCGCGCATCACGCATGGGCCGCAGCTCGACGGCAGCTTCCGTCGACGCGATGCCGACGGCCATGATGTCGGCGCGTTCTGCATGATCGGAGCGTTTGCCGAAGCCACCGTCGTCGATCAGGCCTCGGTGCTGGTGATCGAGAAGGATATTCCGCTCGATCATGCCAGCCTGATCGCTTGTGGCGTCCCGGCCGGCGTCGGCGCGGCGCGCCATCGCGCGCGCGTCAAGCCGGGAGATACGGTGCTGGTGGTCGGCTGCGGCGGCGACGGCATGAACGTGGTGCAGGGCGCAAAACTCTGCGGCGCGTCGATGATCATCGCTGCCGACATCGTCGCACAAAAGCTGGAATGGGCGGGGAGCTTCGGCGCCACGCACGGCACCACCGCGCAAGGCGACGAGCTGATCAGCACCGTGCAGGCGTTGACCGAAGGCGTCGGTGTCGATCACGCCTTCGTCTGCATCAACCCAGCCGAAACGCTGCTGCCGGCGTTTCGTGCCACCGCGAAGGCCGGCAACGTTGTGGTCACTGCGATCACGCCCGACACCGTCAAGCAGATCGACGTGCCGCCTCTGGAACTGTTCGCCACTCAGAAGGCGATCATGGGCGCGGTGTACGGCTTCGCCAGCCCGCGTCTGCAAATCCCCGAACTGCTGGGCCTGTATCGCCGCGGCGATCTTAAGCTCGGCGAATTGATCAGCCGGACCTATCGGCTCGACGAGATCAACCAAGGCTATGCCGACCTCGATGCCGGGCGGAACCTGCGCGGCGTAGTGCTGATCGATTAAAGTCAGTGCAAGGCCGATGACAAAAGGAACAACAATGGCAGGCTTGACCCCGACTGGTACGCTGGCAATCGAAGGCGCCCAGTTGGAATATCGCTTCGTTGGTCCGCAGCCGGACGCCGCACCGACCCTTGTGTTGCTGCACGAAGGTTTGGGTTCGGCGGCCTTGTGGGGCGAATTTCCGGACAAGCTCGCGGCCGCGACCGGTGCCGGCGTGTTCGCATATTCCCGCGCCGGCTATGGCAGCTCGACACGTGCCGCATTGCCGCGCCCGCTCGACTACATGCATCGCGAGGCTTTGCAGGTGTTGCCGCGGGTGCTTGACCAGATCGGCTTTCGCCGCGGCCTGCTGGTCGGCCACTCCGACGGGGCCTCGATTGCGGCGCTGTATGCGGGCGGCGTCGCCGATCACCGCGTTCGCGGTGTCTCGCTGATCGCGCCGCACTTCATCGTCGAAGACATTTCGGTGGCGTCGATCGCGGCGATTCGGACGACGTACGAGACGACCGAGCTGCGTGCAAAGCTCGCGCGCTGGCACGACGACGTCGACAATGCCTTTTACGGCTGGAACGATGCCTGGCTCGATCCGGCGTTTCGCGCCTGGAACATCGCCGACTCGCTCGCTTACATCCGGGTGCCGCTGCAGATCGTGCAGGGCGAGAACGACCAATACGGAACGATGCGGCAGATCGAGATCGCACGTTCGGAATGCTATTGCCCGCTCGAAGTCGAGCTGCTCGCGGGAGCGGGGCATTCGCCGCACCGCGAAGCCGCCGACGCGACGCTGCGGCTGATCGCCGGCTTCGCGGACCGCATTCTGAGCGGCCATGCCGAGGCGACCGACGGTCGCGCTGCCTGATCAGCCCTCGACAACGGACCAAGCCGTCTCGCATTAAAATGCATCAAAGTTGCATTTGCGGCTGGACTCTCCGGCTAAACATGAATTATAATGCATATTACAAGCAAGAGGAAACGCAGGGAGCCGCCATGGCCGAGGCAGCAGACACGCGCCCGCTCGCGAACGGAGCTGTGCGGGTCGATTTTCAGACCGAGCCGTCCCGCTATCGGCATTGGAAGCTGACGGTTGATGGCGAGATCGCGACGCTCACCCTCGACGTCGACGAGAACGGCGGTCTGTTCGAAGGCTACCAGCTCAAGCTGAATTCCTACGATCTCGGCGTCGACATCGAACTCGCCGACGCGATGCAGCGGCTGCGGTTCGAACATCCCGCCGTGAAGGTGATCCTGCTACGCTCCGCCAAGAACCGGGTGTTCTGCGCCGGCGCCAATATCCGGATGCTGGCCGGCGCCAGCCACGTCCACAAGGTCAACTTCTGCAAGTTCACCAACGAGACCCGCAACGCCATCGAGGATTCCTCGCAGCATTCCGGTCAGCGTAGCATCGCGGTGATCAACGGCACCGCGGCCGGCGGCGGTTACGAACTCGCGCTCGCCGCCGATCACATCATCATGGCTGACGACGGCTCCGCGGCGGTGGCGTTGCCGGAAGTACCGCTGCTCGCGGTGCTGCCCGGCACCGGCGGCCTGACCCGTGTAATCGATAAGCGCAAGGTTCGCCGCGATCATGCCGATGTGTTCTGCACCATTGAGGAAGGCATCAAGGGCAAGCGCGCGGTCCAGTGGCGGCTGGTCGACGACATCGTCGCGACCACCAAGCTCGACGCCAAGGTGGTTGAGCGCGCCCGCGAACTTATTGCCGCCTCGCTGCGCCGCGGCGCTGGGCCGGGCATCGCGCTGACGCCGCTGCACCGCAGCTTCGACGACACAGGCGTGCGCTACGGCTTGGTCGGCATCGAGATTGATCGCGGCGCTCGGATCGCGACCATCACGCTGAGCGGCCCGGACGCGGCGCCGCCGACCTCGATCGAGGCGCTGCAGGCGCAAGGCGCGGCGTTCTGGCCGTTGCAGCTCGCCCGCGAACTCGACGACGCCATTCTGCATCTGCGGCTCAACGAGCCGGAGCTGGGCCTTTGGGTGTTCAAGTCCCACGGCGATGCAAACCAAGTGCTGGCTTACGACGCGCTGCTCGAAGCGCATAAGGGTCACTGGCTGGTCAACGAGATCCGCCACTTCTGGAAGCGCGTGCTGAAGCGCGTCGATGTCACGTCGCGCTCGCTGGTGACGTTGGTGGAGCCCGGCTCATGCTTCGCCGGTACGTTGGCGGAGCTCGTGTTCGCCGCCGACCGCAGCTACATGCTGATCGGCTCGCGTGAGGGCGATAATCGCCCGCCACCGATGCTGACGTTGTCGGGACTCAACTTTGGTGCCTATCCGATGAGCCACGGTCTCACCCGGCTGCAGTCGCGCTTCCAAGCTGATCCGGCCGACCACGAGGCGGTGCAGAGCAAAACCGGCGAAGCGCTCAATGCCGAGGCGGCGGAGACGCTGGGTCTGGTCACGTTCGCGCTCGACGATATCGATTGGGACGATGAGGTTCGCGTCTTCCTGGAAGAGCGCGCATCGTTCTCGCCCGACAGTCTCACCGGCATGGAAGCGAACCTGCGCTTCGTCGGCCCCGAGACCATGGAGTCGAAGATCTTCGCGCGCCTAACCGCCTGGCAGAACTGGATCTTCCAGCGCCCGAACGCGGTCGGCGAGGCCGGCGCGCTGCGCCGCTACGGCAGCGGGCAGAAGCCGCAATTCGATATGACGAGAGTCTGACATCGGCGATCAGCTCGATGTAGTGCGCTCTCGCTGAAACGAGACACCTGCTTCGGCATTGCGATTGATACCGCGATCAACCCGGGAGCCGCCCATGAATATGAACATCATGCACGTCGACTACTCGACCAAGATCCCCAACAACGTCGATCTCGGCTCCGATCGCCAGGTGCTGAAGGCGCTGGAGGGGTGGCATCCAGGCTACATCGACTGGTGGAACGACATGGGGCCTGAGGGCTTCCAGGAGTCGCTGGTGTATTTGCGCACGGCGTATTCGGTCGACCCGCGCGGCTGGGCGAAGTTCGACTACGTCAAGATGCCTGACTATCGCTGGGGCATTCTGCTGGCGCCGAAGGAAGAAGGCCGCGTCGTGCCGTTCGGCCAGCATTACGGCGAGCCGGCTTGGCAGGAGGTGCCGGGCGAGCACCGCGCGATGCTGCGGCGGCTGATCGTGATCCAGGGTGACACCGAGCCGGCGTCGGTCGAGCAGCAGCGCCATCTCGGCAAGACCGCGCCATCGCTCTACGACATGCGCAACCTGTTCCAGGTCAACGTCGAAGAGGGCCGCCATCTGTGGGCGATGGTGTACCTGCTGCAGAAATACTTCGGACGCGACGGCCGTGAGGAGGCCGACGGTCTGCTGCGCCGCCGCTCCGGCTCGGACGATGCGCCGCGGATGCTGGGTGCGTTCAACGAGGCGACGCCGGACTGGCTGTCGTTCTTCATGTTCACCTATTTCACCGATCGCGACGGCAAGATGCAGCTGCACAGCCTGGCGCAGTCGGGCTTCGATCCGTTGTCGCGCACCTGCCGCTTCATGTTGACCGAAGAAGCGCACCACATGTTCGTCGGCGAGACCGGCATCAGCCGGGTGGTGCAGCGGACCTGCGAGGCGATGCGCGCCGCTGGCATCACCGATCCGACCGACATCGACAAGGTTCGCGCGCTCGGTGTGATCGACCTCCCGACGGTGCAGAAGAAACTCAACCTGCACTACTCGCTGTCGCTCGATCTGTTCGGCTCGGAAGTCTCGACCAACGCCGCCAATGCGTTCAATGCCGGCATCAAGGGACGCTTCCACGAGACTCAGATCCAGGACGATCACAAGCTCGAGCACGACACCTATCCGGTGCTGAAGCTGGTGGACGGCGAGATCAAGCGCATCGACGAGCCGGCGCTGACCGCGTTGAACATGCGGCTGCGCGACGACTACTCGCAGGATTGCGTCAAGGGTCTGCTGCGCTGGAACAAGGTGATCACCACCGCCGGCTACGACTTCCAGCTCAAGCTGCCGCACGTCGCGTTCCACCGCCAGATCGGCGAGTTCAAGGATGTCGAAGCAACGCCCGACGGCGTGCTGATCGATCCGGCGACCTGGGCCAAGCGGCGCAACGAATGGCTGCCCTCGAAGGATGATGGCGAATTCATCGCCTCGCTGATGGTGCCGGTGTCGGAGGCCGGGCAGTACGCGTCGTGGATCTCGCCGCCGAAGGTCGGCATCGACAATCGTCCGGGTGATTTCGAGTACGTAAAGATCGAGACCTGAGTCGCGAGAAGCTACAGCGCTTCATTCTTAGACCTATGTCTAAGGCCGCCCGACGAAAGCCGGGCGGCCTTTTGCATGCCGGTCATGCATGCGGAACGTCGGGTGAAGACTCGCTTGCTGCCCGTCAGCGCCGGTCAATAGCGCACAAATCGGCCTAATCCGTCGATCGCCACCGAGTGGACTGCGTCCGCCGGCAACGGTGCGGCGCCGGACCGGACATGACCGAAGTCAAATCAATTTGGCGCTCGTTGGCTATTTTGGGCCGCTTTCCCCTCACCTCTCGATGCCGCTCGCCGGCCTCGGACCAATCTGTGCTGTCACCATGTATCGTATTGTTCGACGCGAGCAGTTCTCGGACGCGACCTTCCTGTGGGACGTCGAGGCACCGGATATCGCGGCTTCTGCCGAGCCCGGCCATTTCGTCATGCTTCGTCTCTACGACGGTGCCGAGCGCATTCCGCTCACCGTCGCCGATTTCGATCGCGACAAGGGGCTGGTGACGGTCGTCGTCCAGGCGCTCGGCAAGACCACGCGCGAGATGCGCGACAAGTTCAAGGAAGGCGAAGCGTTCGAAGACTTCGTCGGTCCGCTCGGTCTGCCGCAACACATCGACAAGGTCGATCACGTGGTGTTCGTCGGCGGCGGCCTCGGCGTCGCGCCGATCTTCCCGCAGCTCCGCGCCTTCAAACAGTCCGGCGCGCGGACCACAGCGATCATGGGCTTCCGCACCAAGGATCTGGTGTTCTGGGAGGACAAGTTCCGCGAATTCGCCGACGAACTGATCATCTGCACCGATGACGGCAGCTACGGCGAGCCCGGCCTCGTCACCGCGGCGCTGGAGCGCGTCATCACCCAGCAGAAGCCCGACAAGGTGGTGGCGATCGGCCCGATGCCGATGATGCACGCCTGCGTCGAGACCACCCGTCCGCACGGCGTCAAGACCATGGTGTCACTCAACACCATCATGGTCGACGGAACCGGCATGTGCGGTTCGTGCCGGGTCACCGTCGGCAATGAAGTGAAGTTCGCCTGCGTCGACGGCCCGGATTTTGACGGCCACAAGGTCGATTTCCACGAGCTGCACGCCCGCCAGAAGCGTTTCAAGACCGAGGAAGACAAGGCGAACGAACACTTCGCCCACGTCTGCAATCTCGAAAAGCAGCTGATCGTCGAGGGCAAGCGCAACTACAAGAAGCTGGCGACGCTGCCGCCGCATCAAACCCCGATGCCGGAGCGCAACGCTCACGAGCGCGCCACCAATTTCAAGGAAGTCAATCTCGGCTATTCGGTCGAGGAAGCGTTGCAGGAAGCGGAGCGCTGCATCCAGTGTATCACGCCGACCTGCGTGGCCGGCTGCCCGGTCGGCATCGACATTCCGGTGTTCATCCGCAACATCCTGTTCCGCGACTTCGATGCGGCGCTAGAGACGATCTATCAGTCGAGCATCTTCCCCTCGATCTGCGGCCGCGTCTGCCCGCAGGAGACGCAGTGCGAAGCGCAGTGCATCATCCGCAAGTACAAGAAGCATGAGCCGGTCGCGATCGGTCGTCTCGAGCGCTTCATCGGTGACAACGCACGGGCGCCGAAGAGCAAGCCGATCGATCTGTCCAAGACGATCGGCAAGGTCGCGATCGTCGGCTCCGGCCCGGCGGGCCTTGCCGCCGCAGCCGATCTCACCCGCTACAATGTCGAGACCACCGTGTACGAGGCGCTGCACGTGCTCGGCGGCGTGCTGCAATATGGCATTCCGTCATTCCGGCTGCCGCGCGACATCATCGATCGCGAAATCCAGCGGCTGAAGGATATCGGCGTCAAGTTCGAGACCAACAAGGTCGTCGGCAAGACGTTCACTATCGAACAGTTGATGCGCGACCGCGGCTTCGATGCGGTGTTCGTCGCGGCCGGCGCCGGTGCGCCGACCTTCCTGGGCATTCCCGGCGAGTTCGCCGGTCGGGTCTATTCGGCCAACGAATTCCTCACCCGTATCAATCTGATGGGCGGCGACCGCTTCCCATATCTCGATACGCCTGTCAGCGTCGGCAACAGCGTCATCGTGATCGGCGCCGGCAACACCGCGATGGATTGTTTGCGCGTCGCCCGCCGTGTCGGTGCCGAGACGGTGCGCTGCGTCTATCGCCGGTCGGAAGCCGAGGCGCCGGCCCGCATCGAAGAAATCCGCCACGCCAAGGAGGAAGGCGTCGACTTCTTCTTCCTGCATTCGCCGGTGGAGATTCTCGTCACCGAGAGCGGCGACGTCCGTGCGGTGCGGCTGCAGAAGATGGAGCTCGGCGAGGCCGACGAGCGTGGTCGACGCAAGCCGGTGCCGCTCGACGAGTTCATCGAGCTCGAATGCGACACGGTGATCTATGCGCTCGGCACCAAACCGAATCCGATCATCGGCCAAGCGACGCCCGGCCTCGCGCTCAACAAGTGGGGCAACATCGCAGCCGATGACGATACCCAGTCGACCAACATGCCGGGCGTGTTCGCCGGCGGCGACATCGTCACCGGGGGCGCCACTGTGATCTTGGCGATGAGCGCGGGCCGCCGCGCCGCCAAGTCGATCGCCGCCTGGCTGCGTCTGAATAAGACCAAGTGGCCCATCACCGCGCAGGATGCCGACGATTTCGTCGCCGGCAAGCTGGCATCGCCGATCGAGGAGGATGGCGTGGCGCATTGCCCGAAGTGTCACCAGCCGCTGGAAGGCTCCGAAGAGTACATCTGCTGTGCCGGCTCCGAGCTGCAATGGCGCTGCGACGACTGCGCCAAGGTCAGCGAAGGCTTCGCGTTCCCTTACGGGATGTGCCCGCATTGCGGTGGCAAGCTGCAGCCGCTCGACCGCGCCGGCGTCAACGATGAGGCAGGGCTTGCGGCGATCCGCACCGCGTTCGAGATCGAACTCGGCGGCCGCGCATTCTATGCCCGCGCCGCGAAAGAAACGTCCGATCCGACATTGCAGGAGCTGTTCCTCAGCTTCGCCGCGATGGAAGAGGAGCACATGACCACGCTGGCCAATCGCTACCATGTGGCGATTCCGCAGGCGACCGAGGGCTTCCATCTCGGCACCGCGGCGATCATGGCCGGTGTCAAAGGCCGGATCGGCGATCCGACCACGCTGTTCGAAGCCGCAATCGAGTTCGAGCGGCGCGCCGCCTCGTTCTTCAAGACCCGGGTTGGCGAGACCCCGGACGGTTCGGTCGAGCGTCAGCTCTATCGCGAACTTGCCGCCGAAGAGGACGAGCACGTCTCAGTGCTGCAGACCGAATTCGCGCGCTGGAAAGAAGGCAAGCGCGGGCTGCTGACGTAAACAGCGTCCTTGATTCGAAGAGATAGGCTGCGTCTAAGCACTGAGTCCTCATCCTGAGGAGCCCGGCGAGGCCGGGCGTCTCGAAGGATGAGGA
>NZ_QTKI01000125.1:0-11692 GCF_010820945.1 Rhodopseudomonas sp. BR0C11 | reverse complement strand
TTTTTTCTGAAGCGCGGGCCACCCCCGAGACCTCCACCGTCTAATTCGTCGGCAGCGTCAGATGGGTATAGGGGACGGCCACCAGATCGACCGCCTTCGGATCGAACCCTGCGGCCGCCATGTTGCTGGCGAACTGGCCGACATTGCCCTTGCTCGACGCGAACGCGCCGGGGCCGTTGCCGGTGTCGAGCACCACCAGCTTGCCGCCGGTGTTGATCACCAGCGGCGCGAAATGGATCGAGACTTTGTCCTTGGGCAGGAATGCCGCTTCCAGCGCCTCGCCGACGTCGTCCTTCATCGCGTTGAGCACGAAGCCGTCGGCCAGCGGAAACGTGCTGATGCCGTCGGACACCACGTTCACCTGGGCATCGCCGACCCGGTAGCGGTAGTAGCTCGGCGCCTGCTTGTCGGCGACCGGCGCCGCGGCGTGGGCGGGCGCGCTGCGCAGCAGCGGTGCCGCCGCGAGCGCGGCAGTCGCAGTGAGGGCGTGACGTCGGGTCAGATCCATGGCGTGTCCTCGCTGGTGATTTGCGGCGCAGTCTAAGCCGCAACTCATGGCGCGATCACGTCATGACGCGCATTTGATCGGGACCGTCAGACCGACCGCAGGATCCAGCCGAGCCCGATCGACAACCCGTCGCCGAACAGCAGCAGCACCGCCGACCACACCAAGGCCGACACCACATTGGCGATCTGGAACGGCCAGAACGGCATTTCGAAGATGCCTGCTGCGAGCGGCACCGAGGCGCGCAGCGGCCCGAAGAACCGGCCGATGAAGATGCTCGGCACGCCCCATTTACGGACGAAGTCCTCGCCCCGCCGCAGTAGCCCGGGATATTTCGACAGCGGCCAGATCTGGGCGACGTTGTCCTTGTAGCGGTAGCCGAACCAATACGAGACCCAGTCGCCGAGCGCAGCGCCGACGCCGCCGGCGATCCATACCGGCCAGAAGCTGAGGCCGGAGACGCCGATCAGCGCCCCGATCGCAACCAGAGCGCCCCAGGCCGGGATCAGCAGCGAAATGAAGGCGAGCGACTCGCCGAAGGCCAGCGCCAGGACGACGGGGGCGGCCCACGCCTGATGCTGGCGCACGAATTCGGCGATGTCGTGGATATAGGCTTCCATTGTCTTTCAGGTGGCCGCCGTCCCCCGACGCGACCTTTCATATGGCTGTCGCAATAGCACGGACCATGGCGGGTCCAACATGCGACACGCCCTCCCGACCAGACCGGCATGGCCGCAATGCGGCCGGCCGGCGCGACCTCACGCCTCAGCCCGGAAGATTGATCCGGCACAAGCCTTTGCCGGTATTAGGGTATCGCTGCAACGCAGGGTCCCAAGGCGCGTCGGCTCTATTCAACCCTGCCCGAGGAGCCTATATGGCCTCCCGGTAGTCGGTCGGCACCGGTTTGCGGGGTGCACATTCTCGTGCATCCGCCCGGCCCGCAGCCCCTGTCGGCGCCCTGCGCCGGCCGGGTCTCGACCCAGCGTCACACCCGTAGCCCTTCCATGGCATAGTGCAACACAGCGATTCGTACGGCTCAGGCCGTTCGCACGACATCAGAACAGACTCCAGGACTCATGGCCAAGGCATTGAAGGCAAGCTCGAAATCGAAATCAGCCAGCGACCTGTTCGGGGCTGCGCCGAAGCCCGCCGCGCCCAAGGCGGCGGCGAAGCCGAGCGGCGCCGAGGACGGTTATACCGCCGCCGACATCGAGGTGCTGGAGGGGCTGGAGCCGGTCCGGCGCCGGCCCGGCATGTATATTGGCGGCACCGACGAAAAGGCGCTGCACCATCTGTTCGCCGAAGTGATCGACAACTCGATGGACGAAGCGCTGGCGGGCTACGCCACCTTCATCGAGGTCGAGCTGTCGGCCGACGGCTTCCTCACCGTCTCCGATAACGGACGCGGCATTCCCGTTGATCCGCATCCGAAATTCCCGAAGAAGTCGGCGCTCGAAGTGATCATGTGCACGCTGCACGCCGGCGGCAAATTCGACAGCAAGGTGTACGAGACCTCGGGCGGTCTGCACGGCGTCGGCGTCAGCGTCGTCAATGCGTTATCGTCGCGTCTTGAAGTCGAAGTGGCGCGCAATCAGCAGCTCAGCCGCATGGTGTTCGAGCGCGGCCATCCCAAGGGCAAGCTCGAGGACCTCGGCAAGGTCAACAACCGCCGCGGCACCCGTGTCCGCTTCAAGCCCGACACCGAGATCTTCGGCGCCAAAGCCGCGTTCAAGCCGCAGCGTCTGTTCAAGATGGCGCGGTCGAAGGCGTATCTGTTCGGCGGCGTGAAGATCCGCTGGAAGTGCGATCCAGAACTGTTGAAAGGCATCGAGGACGTCCCGGCCGAGGACGAGTTTCACTTCCCCGGCGGCCTGAAGGACTTCCTCGGCGCGGCGATCCACAACGACACGCTGGTGCACCCGGACATCTTCGCCGGCAAGTCGGGCCGCAACGGCGCGCACGGCGCGTGCGAATGGGCGGTGGCCTGGACCGCCGATGCCGACGGCTTCCTGTCGTCGTACTGCAACACCGTGCCCACGCCCGACGGCGGCACTCACGAATCCGGCTTGCGCAGCGCCCTGCTCCGCGGCCTCAAGGACCACGCTGAGCGCGCCGGCCAGGGCAAGCGCGCCTCGTCGATCACCTCGGAAGACGTGATGGTCGGCGCCGCGGTGATGCTGTCGGTGTTCGTGCGCGAGCCTGAATTCCAGGGCCAGACCAAGGACCGCCTCGCCACCGCCGAAGCGCAGAAGATCGTCGAACAGGCGATCAAGGATCCGTTCGACCACTGGCTGTCCGGCAACCCGGTGCAGGCCACGAAGCTGCTCGACTTCGTGATCGAGCGCGCCGAGGAGCGGCTGCGCCGCCGCCAGGAAAAGGAAATCTCGCGCAAGACTGCGGTGAAGAAGCTGCGGCTGCCGGGCAAGCTGGCGGACTGCACCTCGACCGCGGCCGAAGGCTCCGAGCTGTTCATCGTCGAGGGCGACTCGGCCGGCGGCAGCGCCAAGCAGGCGCGCGACCGCTCGACCCAGGCGGTGCTGCCGCTGCGCGGCAAGATCCTCAACGTCGCCTCCGCCGGCAAGGACAAGGTGGTGGCGAACGCCCAGCTGTCGGACCTGATCCAGGCGCTCGGTGTCAGCACCGGGGTGAACTACCGCGAGGAAGATCTGCGCTACTCGCGCATCATCATCATGACCGACGCCGACGTCGACGGCGCCCACATCGCCTCGCTGCTGATCACCTTCTTCTACCGGCAGATGCCGAAGCTGATCGACGAGGGCCACCTCTATCTCGCCGTGCCGCCGCTGTACCGGCTGACCCATGGCGCCAAGACAGTGTACGCCCGCGACGACGCCCACAAGGAAGAGCTGCTGCGGAAGGAATTCAACGCCAACGCCAAGGTCGATGTCGGCCGCTTCAAAGGTCTTGGCGAGATGATGCCGGCGCAGCTCAAAGAGACCACGATGGATCCGGCCAAGCGCACGCTGCTGCGCGTCGTGCTGCTCCCGGACGACCGCGACGGCACCGCCAATTCGGTCGAGCGGCTGATGGGCACCAAGGCGGAAGCCCGCTTCGCCTTCATCTCCGAGAAGGCCGAGTTCGCCAGCGACGAACTACTGGACGTGTAAGACGAAGACGCGCCGCCGCCGGAAGCGGCGGCGCAGACCTCGCGGCTATCGCGCCTTGGCGCCTTCGACCACGCCGGTCGGCTCCGGGCTGAGCACACGATAGATCACGCCGCCGAGCACGCCGCCGATCAACGGCGCCACCCAGAACAGCCAGAGCTGGCCGATCGCCCAGCCGCCAACGAACAGCGCCGGACCGGTGCTGCGGGCCGGATTGACCGAGGTGTTGGTCACCGGAATGCTGACCAGATGGATCATCACCAACGCCAGGCCGATCGCCAGCGGCGCGAAGCCGGCCGGCGCCTTGCCGTGGGTCGAGCCCATGATCACGAACAGGAACATCATGGTCATCACCACTTCCATGACGAAGCAGGCGACCAGATTGTACTGGCCCGGCGAATGCGCACCGTAGCCGTTTGAGGCAAAGCCCTTGGCGAGGTCGAAGCCGGCCGCGCCGCTGGCGATCAGATACAGCAGCGCCGCCGCGGCGATCGCGCCGAGCACCTGGGCGATGATGTACGGGGCGATCTGCTTGACCGGGAAACGTCCCCCCGCGGCGAGGCCCAGCGTCACTGCCGGATTGAGGTGACAGCCGGAGATGTGCCCGATCGCATAGGCCATGGTGACGACGCTGAGCCCGAACGCCAGCGACACGCCGACAAGGCCGATGCCGACCTGGGGAAATCCCGCTGCGATCACCGCACTGCCGCAGCCGGCGAAGGTTAGCCAGAACGTGCCGATCATCTCAGCAAGATACTTATTAATATTCATGTCTCTTTCCTCGATCATCACGGCCGAATTGACGGCGTGAGGCGCAGTGCTTTGCCGAGTGGTGGTGGCGAAGCTTAGCGAGGCCACGAGCGAATTGATGGCGCACTGCGTTTTCAATAAAGATTCGCAAATTGAATATCGCATATCAAATGCGACACTGCACAGGCATCGTTACCAGTCGATCTTGCTCATACCGTCCGCACCTGATCGGCCGTGCGCCCTGCCCGCCCCGCCGAAACCAGCGAGGCTCGACGCGTTCGCTCGCAACCTTGCCGACCGAGCCACGTTGATTGCTCGGCAACTCGGAGCGGAGATCATGATGAGACCCTGGATCCTGGCGATCACCGCCGCGGCGATGCTGGGGCCAAGCCTTGCCCAGGCGCAGCAAGCGGACGGTTGGCAGCGCTACACGATCCGGGACAGCGGCGCCTCGGTCGCTGTGCCGACCGCGATCTTCAGCGACGATGGCGGAGCCGCACAGAATGGTCCGGGCCGCCGCTTCGTCACCTCGGATGGGCGGGCCGACCTCACGGTGCAGACCGTCGCCAACCCAAGCGGCATATCTCCGGCCGCGTTCCTGGCGGCGCGCAAGCCGCCGTCGGGCATCATCTATCGCCGCGTCACCCCGCGGTTCTTCGTCGTCTCCAGCATCCGTAACGATCGCATCTGGTACAATCGCTGCAATCGAGCGGCGGACGTGATGCACTGCGTGCTGATCAACTATCCAGCGGCCGAGAAGCGCCGCTGGGACCCGATCGTCACCCGGATCAGCCGCTCACTCAGCGGCGGCTAGTCCAGGTCGACCTTCGCGGGTCTTGTGCCGGTCGGCCAAACCGTGCCTAATTCGTCCATGCGCACATTGTTTCTCGTCATCGGCGTCATCGCCCTGCTCGTGGGGCTGGTCTGGACCGGCCAAGGCGCCGGCCTCATTCAATGGCCGGCTCAGAGTTTCATGATCAACCAGTCGCAATGGATGTGGTACGGCGCCTCGACCGCATTCGGCGGGCTGCTGCTGATCTTCATTTCGCGCAAGGCGTGAGACGGCACGCGGCAAGCGGCCGCCTCACGATGGTCAGCTCGCCGTGCGCAGCTTGCGATAGTCCATCGCCTTTAGATCGGTGAGCAGGTCGGGGCCGGTCGGTGTCCAGTTCAACCGGCTACGCGTTGCGGCGCTCGACGCCTGCATGTCCATCGCCATGAACGGCGCCAGCCAGCCGAAGTGACCGACCGCCTCGTTCGCCTGCAACGCGGCCACCGGAACGCCGAGACCCGCACCGATCGTCTCGGCGATTCGGCGCATACTGACGCCTTCCTCGGCGACCGCATGGTAGCGAGCGCCAGCCTGGTGATGTTCGAGAGCGAGCCGATACAGGCGCGCGGTATCGTCGATATGGACAGCCGACCAAAGGTTGCTGCCGTCGCCCACATAGGCCGACACGCCCTTGGCCCGGCCAATGTCGATCAGTGGCGAGATCAGACCCTGCTTTTCGGTGTCGTGCACTTGCGGCAGCCGCACCACCGCTACCGAGACGCCCTTGTCGGCGGCCTCCCGGCCGGCGCGCTCGCTGGCGATCCGCGGCAAAGCGTGGGCCCAGTCGACCACCTCCTCCACGGCCGGCAGACCGGCCCCGGGGGAGCCGATGCCGGTCGCCGACGTAATAATCAGCGGCCGGTCCGAGCCCTTCAGCACCTCCGCCATCGCGCTGATCACGCGCGCGTCCTTGGCGCAATTCTCAAGATAGCGCGAGAAGGTGTGATCAAACGCCGTGTGGATCACGGCATCCGCCTGCTCGGCCCCTCGCGCGAGACTGCCGGCATCTTCCAGTGTGCCGCGATGAACGCTGGCGCCTGCCTGAGCCAGCCAACGTTCGCCCGCATCGGAGCGGGTCAGCCCGGTCACCTGATGGCCGGCGGCAAGCAGTTCTTTGAGGACGTGCGAACCGACGAAGCCGGTCGCACCAGTGAGGAAGACACGCATCAGACACCTCCGAGTTTGTTCGGCGGCAAATCTGGCGGTATGTCTAAACCTGTTAAAGCCGTGACATTATCCTGGTATAATAATCAACAGGATCAGACGTGACTCCTGATCAGAACGCGCTCGGTTCCTATTTGCGCAGCCGCCGGACCCGACTCGACCCGGCCGCGCTCGGTTTCTCCATCGGTCGGCGCCGCACGCCTGGACTGCGGCGCGAGGAAGTGGCGCAGCGCGCCAATATCAGCCCCACTTGGTACACTTGGCTCGAACAGGGCCGCGGCGGCGCGCCGTCGGCCGCTGTGCTTGATCGCATCGCCAAGGGCCTGATGCTGACCGAACCCGAGCGGGAGCATCTGTTCATGCTCGGCCTCGGCCGGCCGCCGGAAGTGCGATACACGCCCGCCGACGGCATCTCGCCGCGATTGCAGCGGGTGCTGGATGCGATGCCGCTCAGTCCGGCCATTATCAAGACCGCAACCTGGGACGTCGTCGGCTGGAACAAGGCCGCTGCGGCACTGCTTACGGACTACAGCAAGCTGCCGCGCGAGCAACGCAACATCCTGCGCCTGCTGTTCGGCAATGCTCGCAAGCGAGCCCGGCAGGAGGACTGGAGCAGCGTGGCGCGCTTCGTCGTCGGCGCGTTCCGTGCCGACGTGGCCCGCGCCGGCGCCGCCGGTACTGAAGAGGTCTCCCGACTGGTGGATGAGCTGTGCCGGCTCAGCACCGAATTCGCCGCGCTCTGGCAGGACAACGACGTCGTCGCGCATGGCGAAGGCGTCAAGTGTATCAAACACCCAGAGGCCGGTCGTCTGGACCTGGAGTTCTCGTCCTTCGCGGTCGAGGGGCGCCCCGAACTCGGCATGATCGTCTATAATCCTGCCTCGCCGCAGGTGGCCGAGCGCGTTCGTGCACTGATCGAGGCGAAGGGCGCCTCATGACGGACCTGTGTTCCTCCAGCCGAGGCCCCAGCCGATCGCTGCGACACGAGCCTCACCGGCGGAACGTCTTGATCTCCGACACGCTGCCGTCGCGGTAGGTCAGCTCGACCGACACCGACTGCACGTTCGGCGCCAGCTTCAGATAGGGCTGCGCGCTGCTCGGGATCGCAATCGGATCGCGCATATCGCAGGGCGGCATCTTCAGCACCTTGTCCGGCACCGCGCTGTCGATCCCGATCCGGACTTCCCGGATCGCGCAGCGATATGACATCAGGTGCGTGTAGTACACGAGCAGGCCATTGTAGTCGCGGAACGACAGCCAGCTGGTCGCCGTCATGTCGAGGATCTTGCGCTGATCGCGGATCAGCGCCGCCTCCGGTTCGAACTTGATCGGAAACGGCCCCTGCATCTCGCCTTGCGCATCGATGTAGCGCAGCTCGATGGTGCCGGCAGGCGCGTCCGCGGGAAGCTGGATCGACGGGTTCGGCATCCGCTTGCGGGTGCGCGGATCGAGCGCGTCCATGAAGCCGGTTTCGCGGAATGCGCCCTCGCCCATCCGCCACGAGATGCCCAGCGTCGGATCGGCAATCGAGAACGACACCGTCCAGCCGCCATTGTGCCGGGAGAAGCTGGCGATCGGCGCGTTCAGCGTCTCCGAGGCCGGCGGCTTCAGCGGTGCCACCGGCGGCAGTGCGGCGACCTTCTGCGAAGGCTCCGTCGCGGCGGAGCTCGGCTGCGGCCGACCGTTCAGGAAGACGTCGTCGACCATCTGGTCGAAATACACCGGGACCTGTTTGTGGCCGATGGTATCGGCCATCTCGCTGACGGCGCGCCGGGTGCGCTGCGCCACCTGCACCAGATTGTCGCCGGGATCGAGCAACTGCTTCACGAACACCCGGGTGAACACCGAGTTCGGATTGCTATCGTTATCGGACAACCGATCGAGCGCAGTCTGTCGCGGGCCGGCTGAGAAAATCGAAAATACGCCTTCAGGCAGCGTCGTCATCGGCGCAAGCCCGCCGCGCCCGGCCAGCGCACGCACGCCACGTCGTTCGAACGGATTGTTGCGGCAGGCGTCGAGCACCAGGATCGCGGTGCGCGCACCGCGGTTCTGCAGCCGGTCAATGATGCGGTCCGCCATGATCGAGGCGTCACGCACCAGTTCCTCCTGGCCCTCGGTGGCGGCCGGCACGTCGATCGGCAGCAGGTAGTTCTGCCCCGCGATCTCGAAGCCATGACCGGCATAGAAAAAGAACGCGGTGTCGCCGGGTTCGATCGTGGTGTCGAATGCCAGCAGGCTTTGGCTGAACGCGGCGCGGGTTTGGTTCTCGGCCACCATCACCTGGAAGCCGAGGGTCTTCAGCGCGTCGCCAATCGTGCGCGCGTCGTTGACCGCCTTCTGCAGCCTGGGGACGTTGCGGTAATCGTCGTTGCCGATCACCAGCGCGACCCGCTTCGCAGCCGATGCGGGGCCGGCGACCAGCAGCGCAAGCACGCAGATGACGGCCGCAAGTAGCGCAGCTCCATGCCGCGTGCCGGCCCTTCCGATCGATCGCATTCCAGTCCCTCAAAACGAAGCGGCCGGATCGCGTCCGCCTGCGCCATAGTCGGTCAGAACCCGAGCACGGTTCAACCGAAAAGGACGTCGATGGCGGCCACGATCCGGCCGGGTGGTGCGGGCTTTGACAGTCCGCACCCGGGGCAACTGGTTGTCCGCGGAAGAGCCGCGACGCTTACGCCGCGCGGACCGTCTCGAGGAACTTGCCGACTTCCATCCTCAGCCGGTTGCTGTCATTGGCGAGCGACTGCGCCGCGGCCAACACCTGCGTCGATGCCGAGCCGGTCTCGTTGGCGCCGCGCTGCACGTCGACCACGCTCGCAGAGACCTGCTGCGTGCCTTGGGCTGCCTGCTGGACGTTGCGCGAGATCTCCTGCGTCGCGGCGCCCTGCTCTTCCACCGCCGAGGCGATGGTCGACGCAATCTCCGACATCTTCGAAATCGTCGCGCCGATCTCGCGGATCGCGTTCACCGATTCATGCGTCGCAGCCTGGATGCCGCCGATGTGCTGACTGATCTCGCCGGTCGCCTTGGCGGTCTGCTCGGCAAGCGCCTTCACTTCCGCCGCCACCACCGCAAAGCCACGGCCCGCCTCGCCGGCGCGCGCTGCTTCGATCGTGGCGTTGAGCGCCAGCAGATTGGTCTGGCCGGCGATGGTGTTGATCAGTTCGACCACATCGCCGATCCGCGTTGCCGCCTGCGACAGATCGCCGACGCGTTCGTTGGTGCGTTGCGCCTGAGTCACCGCCTCATGGGCGATGCGCGCGGAGTCCTGAACCTGCCGGCTGATCTCGGTGACCGACGAGGCCATCTCCTCGGTCGCCGACGCCACCGACTGCACGTTCGCGGAGGCCTGCTCGGAAGCCGCCGCGACCGACGTGGTGACTTCCTGCGCACGCTGCGCGCTCGACGTCAGCGTCGTCGCAGACGCTTCGAGCTCGGTCGAGGCGGACGACACCGCGCGGATCACTTCACCGACCGCAGCCTCGAACTGATGCGCGAGCTTCTCCATCTCCTGCTCGCGCTGGACCGCAATGATGCGGTCCTGCTCGGCCTTGCCGGCGGCTTCCTGCCGGGCCTTCTCGGCGAGCATCAGCTTGATGCCATTGACCGCATTGGCGGTCTGGCCGATCTCGTCGCCGCGTTCGGTGCCCGAGACCTCGACGTCCTGGCCTCGCGCCATCGCCTGCAGATCGTCGACCAGCCGACCAATCGGACGGGCGATGCCGAACTGCACGATCGCAAAGGCAAGCGCCAGCACGGCGAGGAAGCCGCCGCCGACAAGCAGAACCGTCAACTTGATGGTGCTGGCGACATCGGCCGACGCCGCGTGCGAGCGATCGCTCAGCTCCTTGTCGAGTTTATTGCTGATTGCAAATTGAGCATCGCGCACGGCCTGATTGTGTTTGGCAATGTCCTTGGCCAGACGGACCGCGAGCTCGTTGTTGTTGGCCATTGTGGCCTGCTCGAGCGGGGGGTATTCCTTCGTCATCATGTCGTCGAACATCCGATCGATCCGATCGAAGTCCGCGGCAAACTGCGGCAGGCCCTTTTTCGCCTGCGCGATGAAATCGCTGAATTCCTTATGATTGGCCGCAATTTCTCGGCTGAGCTTCTGCATTTCCGCCGGATCGGTTTCGGCGATGATCCGCCATGACATCCGCCCAAAATTGAACAGGCGGGCGTTGGCGCGGAAGTTCGCCTTCATGCCCTGCACTTCGTTTTCGAGCATCGATGCGTAGGTCCGGTCGATCTCCTCCATCTTCGAAGCGGCGAACCAGACTCCGAAGCCGACGACGACGCTGAGCAATAGGAAACAGCCGATGATCTTGTAGAGCAATTTGACGTTCGAAAGCTGCATGGCAGGTACCCCAACCCTTAATGTGCCGACCCGTCGCACCATACGTTCGAGCATTGGCCGATGTTGTTAGCGCCGACGGGGCGGGCTTCCGATAAACTCGCTGCTTCACGACGTGGTCGTGCGATGCGCAAATTGATCAAAGAGCTCGCTATCCCGACGGTGGTGCCCCGAACACGCAACACCGATCATCGTCCGTATCAGCAGGCTGCTAAGCGCGAGTAAGTACAAATTCGGTCAGGTAGGACAAAACCGGGAGACGGGTCGACAAAGCTGTCACAAGGGTCGAAATAGCGAGACCATCCACTGGAGTCAGCGTGAGCGTCAGATGAATTCGGAAGACATCGTTTCATATTCGGATCAGGAATTACTGCAGGATTTCCCGCTGGTGCGGAGCCACGATCCGGTTGAAGCGAGAGACATCCTTCGGCGCTACGGCGTCGACATGATCGTCTCGAATCCCAGCGACTTCTTCATGCGGACCAACCTCGCCGAGCTGCCGCATATCGGCTTGTATTTCGTTCACAGTTCCGGAGCGACCCGGCTGCTGATCCCCGAGCGCGAGATCGCGTTGGTGCATCTTTGCCTGGAGGGCGACGCGCTACTCACCAGCGGCAATCGCCGCGTCGAACTGTCGCAAGGCGCAGCGTGTATTTGTTCGCCGGGGGTGAGCGCCCAGCTCGAATTCGGACAGAACTCGCGGCAACTGCTGCTGCGGATGCCGCAGCGGGTGCTGGAGCGGACCGTCTCGTCGCTGGTCGGCTTCAAGCCGCGGCAACCGATCCTGTTCGAGCCGGCGATCTGCAACGACGAGCCACGCTATCTCGGCTTCAGAGAGCTGACGACGCTGCTCGCGTCACGATTGGACTCCGCCTACTCGGTGTGGCCGAAGAACGTGCTGCTCCATCTGGAGCCTGTCTCTTATACCCATCTGACGCTGCCGACGAATTAGACGGTGTAGT
>NZ_QTKI01000124.1:0-11793 GCF_010820945.1 Rhodopseudomonas sp. BR0C11 | reverse complement strand
CCGGCTCGCTTGGCGGGCGGTCGAGGATCTCGAGCAGCATCCGGGCGCCGACCAGGCCGCGGTTGGGTTCGATGTTGAGCCGCGCCAGCCGCTTGGCCGGCTCGTAGGCGAGCAGGAACGCGGTCAGGAACGAGAAGAACTCGCCGGGCGTCGCGCCGGTCGCGACCACGCGGTAGCCGCCATACATCAGCGACGCCGCTACCGCGAAGCCGCCGAGCGTTTCCATCAGCGGGCTGGAGCGGTTCGACACCTTCGCCATCTTGTCGGCGTTGGCCTGCACCGCGGCGATGTTGGCGTCGATCCGGTCGCTCATGGTCTTTTCGAGCGAGAACGCCTTCACGGTGCGGATGCCTTGCAGCGACTCCTGCATCGTCTCGAGAATCTGCGCGTTGCCGGTGAACTGCGTCAGCGCCAAGCCCTTCACGCGCTTCACCAGCTTGCGCACCACGAACGCCGCCGGCGGCGCGACCAATAGGCCGAACAGCGCCATGAACGGATCCTGCACCACCATCACGATCACCAGACCGATCAGCGACAGGAAATCGCGGCCGATCGCGTTGATCAGCAGGTTGAGCACTTCAGTGACGGAGTTGGCGCCGGCGGTGAGGCGGGCGAGGAATTCGGACGAATGCCGCTGCGAGAAAAAGCCGATGCTCTCGCTCATCAGCTTGTGGAACATCCGCCGCTGATTGTTGGCAAGGATCGCGTTCTTGATCTGGGTGAGGATAACCGACTGGCCGTAGGTCGCGGCACCCTTCAGGCTGAACACCACGAGCGTGACGACCGACCAGAACATGATGCCCTGCAGGTCGCGATCGACATAGGCCTGGTTGATCACCTTGCCGAGCAGGAAGGCCGAACCGGAGGTCGCGGCCGCCGCGATCGCCATCAGGCCGAAGGCAAGCGCATAGCGCCGCCAATAGGCTGCGGCCTGTTCCATCACCAGGCGGCGGATCAGCTGCCACGCGCCATACGGGTCGTCAGTGATCTTGCGTGGGGCTTCGGTCATTCCCGCATTCCATCGACGGCGTCGGACAAGGGTCGCGCGCGAGGAAGGCGTGCGTCTTGGCGGAGTCCTTGCCCCCGATGGGCCGGATTTTCAAGCCAAAACGGCGGAACCAGAGGCGTTGTCAGGCCGGAATCGCTTGCAATTCAACCGCTTGGCGCTGGCGCAGCAGCTTTTCCTCCCAAGCCAAAGCGTGAGCCGCGATGGTGTCGAGATCGTCGTAACGCGGTGTCCAATCCAGCGTGCGGCGGATTCGGCTGGTGTCGGCGACCATCGTCATGATGTCGCCGGGCCGGCGCGGTGCCGCGGCGACGGCGAAGTTGCGGCCCGCGGCGCGCTTCACCGCATTGATGGTTTCGAATACCGAATAGCCGTGGCCATAGCCGCAGTTCAGCGTCACCGGACCGCCACCCGCGCGCAAGTAACCGAGCGCAGCGCCGTGCGCTTCGGCGAGATCGGTGACGTGAATGAAGTCGCGAATGCAACTGCCGTCCGGTGTCGGATAGTCGGTGCCATAGACGTCGATCCGGCTGCGCTGCCCGGTCGCAGCTTCCACGGCAATTTTCAACAGATGCGTGGCGCCCACGGTGGCAAGCCCGATCCGGCCCAGCGGGTCGGCGCCCGCGACGTTGAAGTAGCGCAGCGCCACGTAGTTGAGACCGTAAGCTTCCGCCGCGTCATGCAGCATGATCTCGGTCATCAGCTTGGAGCGGCCATAGGGCGACAGCGGCCGCGTCGGCGCGTCTTCGCCGACCGGAATCCGGTCCGGGGTGCCGTACACCGCGGCGGTCGAGGAGAAGATGAAGTTTTTGACGCCGCGCCGCGTCGCGGCGGCGAGCAGATTGCGCGACGTCGAGGTGTTGTTGCGATAATAGCCGAGCGGATCGCGCATCGAGTCCGAGACGATCACCGAGCCGGCGAAATGGATGATGGCGTCGACGCGATGCGAGGCTATCACGCCGTCGACCAGGTTTTCGTCGCCGGCATCGCCGATGAACAGCGGAACGCCTTCAGGCAGGAACTGCGAAAAGCCGGTGGAGAGATTGTCGATCACCACCACGCTTTCGCCGGCCTCGACCAGCGCCAGAACCGTGTGGCTTCCGATGTAACCGGCGCCGCCGGTGACGAGTACGGTCATCGTGGTTTCCGTCCAAGGTGCTGGTTCGTCTCGCGCATTTGCGCCAGCCTGTCGACAAACAATGGAATTGCGGTATAGCGGGGCCGCCTCAGCGGCGAATTGCCAGCGTTTTTGCCGGGGATTCGACTCTATGGTTGTCAATCCTGTAACGAGGACCGCGCAATTGCGGGCCTTTTGCGTCAATGTCGGACATCCTCATCATCAAGACCTCTTCCCTCGGCGACGTGGTGCACCAGATGCCCGCGATCACCGACGCTGCGCGCGCGCTGCCGGACCTGCGGATGAGCTGGGTGGTCGAGGAGGCGTTCGCGCCGCTGGCACGGTTGCATCCCTTCGTGACCGAGGTGATCCCGGTGGCGACGCGGCGCTGGCGGTCGCATCTGGCGAGCCGCGCCACCTGGCGCGAGATCGGCGATTTCAACACCCGTTTGCGTGAGCCCGAGTTCGACAAGGTGATCGACACCCAGGGCCTGATCCGTTCAGCGATCATCGCCCGTCTCGCGCAAGGCGAGCGCCACGGCTACGACGCGCAGAGCATCCGCGAGCCGCTGGCGTCGCGGTTCTACGACGTCCGCCACAGCGTCAGCCGGTCGCTCCACGCGGTGGCGCGCAACCGCGCCCTTACTGCGCTGTCGCTGGGCTATCAGCCGGCGGACGAAATCGACTACGGGCTGATCAAGCCGGCGCGTGGCGCTGATGCGCCTTACGCACTGCTGCTGCACGGCACCTCGCGCGTGTCGAAGGAATGGCGCGCAGAGGATTGGATCGAGACCGGCCGCTGGCTGCAGGGCCGCGGGCTCCAACCGGTGCTGCCGTGGGGCACCGACACCGAGGGGCAGACCGCCGAACGGCTGTCGAGCGCGATTCCCGGAAGCCGCGTGTTGCCGCGCCAGCCGCTCGATCTCACTGCCGGCGTGATCGCCGGCGCCACGGTGGTGATCGGCGTCGATACCGGCTTGCTGCATCTGGCCGCCGCTTCACGGGTGCCGCGACCGATCCGGGACTGACGGGCCCGGTCGGCAGCGGTCCACTGCGGGTGCTCGGCGGCACGAGCGGTGGCCCCTCGGCGCGGCAGGCGATCGAGGCGGCGGAGCAGCTGCTCGGTTAGTTGGATGCAGCGGCGCGCTGCATCTCGATCAGCACCTGTTTGACGAAGTCCTCGATGTCTTCGCCTTCAAAGCGAAACCCGGCAATCCCGGCAGCCTGCGCGGCTTCGACATCACTTGCGCTGTCACCGATCACGAAGCTGCGGGGCATGTCGACCGGCCAAGCCTTGGCGAGATCCAGGATCATTCCGGGGCCCGGCTTGCGATGCTCGCAGGCAACCCGATAGGCATCGATCGTTCCTTCGACATGATGCGGGCAGAACCGGATATCGTCGATCTGCGCGCCTTGCGCCTGCAATTCACTCAACATCCAGCGATGTAGGTCGCGAACGTCGTCCTCACTGAACATGCCGCGGGCGACGCCGGACTGGTTGGTGATGATGAAGACGTAGTAGCCGGCGGCGTTGAGCAGTCGGATCGCCGCGGCGATGCCCGGCATCCAGCGCAAGCGTTCGCGCGTGCCGACATAGTGATCGTTGTAGTTGATGACGCCGTCGCGATCGAGGAAGGCAGCGGGACGGCGCGGCGCGGACGCGGTCATGGCGACGGCTTGCCCAGCACGACTTCAATCTCGTCGCAGATCGCATGCGCGGCCATCAGATGAATCTGCTGAACCAGCGCGGTTTCGGGGGCAGGCGCAATCAGAAGATAATCGCACAGCGTGCCCATCGATCCGCCGCTCGGGCCGGTCATGCCGACGGTGACGAGGCCACGTTGGCGTGCGACTTCGAGGGCCGCGAGGATGTTCGGCGAGCGGCCGGAGGTGGTGATGCCGATGAAGACGTCGCCGGGTTGCCCGAGTCCTTCGACCTGCCGGGCGAACACGCGCTCGAAGCCATAGTCGTTGGCGATTGCCGTGAGTGCCGAAGTGTCGGTAGTCAGCGCTACTGCCGGCCAGGCGGCGCGGTCACGCTTGTAGCGACCGATGATCTCCGCGGCGATGTGCTGGGCGTCGGCGGCACTGCCGCCATTGCCGGCGAGCAGAATCTTGCGGCCCTGCTGCAGTGCCTTGATTGATGCCGCAGCGATCGCCCGCGACGCGGCCAGCAGCGCTGCATCGCCGGCGGCAGCAGTCATCGCGGCAAGCGAGAGCTGGAAATGGGCGGCGATCTTGTCCTGGCTCACGTCACACCTGAAGGCTGAAACTGAAGGCTCTGGTAAAGCCCAGGGCGGGGTCCGGCGCAAGCCAAGGGCTCAGACCGCCGGTGCGATGCCGGAGGCCTGCAACGCGCGCAGCGCCGCGGCGGTCACGTCCTCGACCGCGATGTCGCGCATGCAGCGGTGATGCTCCATCCGGCACACCGGCTTGTGGCAGGGCCGGCAGGGGATATCCCCTGGCGCCTGGATCACCGTCTCGATCGGGTTGAGCGGGGCATAATGCCAGGGGCTGGTCGGTCCGAAGATGCCGATGGTCCGGCTGCCGATCGCGGCAGAGACGTGGAGCAGGCCGGAATCGTTGGAGATCACCAGATCGGCCGCCGCCAGCGCCAGGATGCCGTTGCGCAGGTCTGTGCCGGTAAGATCGCGGACATGTGGGCCGCCGGCCGCGACGATCTCCTGCGCCTTGGCGGTTTCGCCCGGGCCGCCGACCACCCAGACCTCAAAACCGCGCTGGGCCAGCGCCTTGCCGGCCTCGACGTAGTAGCTCCAGCGCTTCGCCGGCCCGACAGCGCCGGGCGCGAGCGCCACCACGGTCCGGCCGTGCAGGCCGTTCGCCTGCCGCCACGCCGCAATCTCGGCTTCCGGCACCTGAAGCTGAGGTTCGGGCCAGTCTAGCGGCAGTTCCGGCAGCGGCGGCAGCGCCAGTGCGGCGCAGCGGTCGATCATCCGCGGCAACGCCTTCTCGCCGCGCCGCCAGTCATTGAGCAGGCCGAACCGGACCTCGCCGATGAAGCCGGTGCGTTTCGGAATACCGGCAAGCCAGGGTGCGATGGTCGATTTGAAGGTGCGCGGCATCACCACCGAGGCGCCGTAGCCCTGCTGCCGCAGCTTCGCCGCCAGCGCCCGCTCTTGAGACAGCGAGATCTTGCTGCGCGGCAGGTCCCAGACGATGCCCTGGCGCACCCCGGGCATGTAGTCGACCAGCGGCGCGCACAGCGTGGTGGTGAGGACGTCGACCGGCCGGTTCGGCCAGCGGTCCTTCAGGACCCGCACCACGGTGTGGCAGCGCACGAAATCGCCGATCCACATATACGGGACCAACAGCACCGGGCTGGTCTCGTTGCGGTCCGGCGCAGTCTCCAGGCTGGCTTTGAGTGATTCGTAATTCATCGCTTGTTCTGTTGCCCTGCCTAGCAGGGGCTGATCGGCCCAGCCGGTTAGCGCCTGCGGCGGCCCGCGTCCAGCCGGCATTTCGCGCCAAGCCCATTCCGCATTCACAGCAATTCAGAGTTGAAGTTGCCTGCCCGGGCGGAGTGGGGCAAAGGTGGCCCCGCAAATCGAGGCGGAGAAGTCATGCTGCTGGTTACCGGGGGCGCCGGGTTCATCGGATCGAATCTGGTCGCGGCGCTGAACGACGCTGGGCGGGCCGACGTCGTTGTGTCCGACTTTCTCGGCCACGACGGCAAGTGGAAGAACCTCGCCAAGCGCCAGCTTGCCGATTTCGTGCCTCCGGCAGAACTCGCCGACTGGCTGAAAGGCCGCAAGCTCGATGCAATCTTTCACATGGGGGCGATCTCCGCGACCACCGCCACCGATGGCGACATGGTGATGGAGAACAATTTCCGGCTGTCGCTGCGGCTGCTGGACTGGTGTACCGAGACCGGCACACCGCTGATCTACGCCTCGTCGGCGGCGACCTATGGCGACGGCGAACACGGGTTCGACGATGACTTCTCGCTGGCCGCGCTGAAACAGCTGCGGCCGATGAACCTATATGGCTGGAGCAAGCATCTGTTCGACCTGGTGGTGGCGGAGCGCGCCGCTAACGGCCACAAGCTGCCGCCGCAATGGGCCGGCCTGAAGTTCTTCAACGTGTTCGGCCCGAACGAATATCACAAGGACACCATGGCCAGCGTGCTGGCGCGGCGGTTCGACGACATCAAGTCCGGCCGGGTGGTCCAGCTGTTCAAGTCGCACCGCGACGGCATTGCCGACGGCGACCAGCGCCGCGACTTCATCTATGTCGACGACGTGGTGCGGGTGATGATGTGGCTGTTCGCTTCGCCCAGCGTCAGCGGCATCTTCAACGTCGGCACCAGCCATGCCCGCAGCTTCCGCGACCTGATCCTGGCCGCCTATGCGGCGCTCGGCACGCCGCCGCAGATCGAGTACATCGATATGCCGGAACAGATTCGCGGCAGCTATCAATACTTCACCCAGAGCGAGGGCGACCGGCTGCGTGCCGCTGGCTACAACGGCGGATTCACCCCACTCGAAGAGGCGGTCACGTCTTACGTCACTGGTTACCTCGACCGCAGCGATCGCTTCCGCTGATCGCACGCAACCGTTTGGATTCGGATGTTCAGCTTCGACGCCTTGCTGCAATTGATCGCTCGTCAGACCGTTCTGTGCGTCGGCGACCTGATGCTCGACGAGTTCGTCTATGGCGAGGTGTCGCGGATTTCCCCGGAAGCTCCGGCTCCGGTGATCGCGGTTCAACGCAGCGAGACCAACATCGGCGGCGCCGGCAATGTCGCGCGCAATATCGCGGCGATCGGCGCGCGCTGCATCTTTGTCGGCTTGATCGGTGATGACGCTACAGGGCGTTTTCTGGAGGCCGAACTCGGCAGCGAGCCGCGGATCGAGCCGGTACTGGTCCGTGATGCCTCGCGGCCGACGACCCGGAAAGTGCGGTTCGTCTCCGAGCACTTTTCGACCCACATGCTGCGGGCCGATTGGGAGACGGCGGCGCCGGCCGCTACCGACGTCGAGCAGCGCCTGCTCGATGCGATCCTGCCGCAGCTTGCCCGTGCCGACATCGTGCTGCTGTCCGACTATGCCAAAGGGGTGCTGACGGCGCGGGTCATTCGCGACACGATCGATGCCGCCAAAAAACTCGGCAAGCGGGTGATCGTCGATCCGAAAAGCGCCAACTTCGCGATCTATCGCGGCGCCACGCTGCTGACGCCGAACCGCAAGGAATTTACCGCGGCGACGCGAAGCGCAGCAGCGACCGATGACGAGATCGCCGCGGCGGCTCAGGATGCCATGGCGCTCGCTGAATGCGAGGCGATGCTGGTGACCAAGAGCGAGCACGGCATGACGCTGGTGCCGCGCGGGGGCGAACCGATCCATGTGCCGGCGCTGCCCGTAAAGGTGCGCGACGTGTCCGGCGCCGGCGATACGGTGGCGGCTGTGCTAGCGGTGGTGTTGGCTTCCGGGGCGAACTGGGCAACCGCGATGCGGGCGGCGAGTGCGGCAGCGGCGGTCGCGGTCAGCAAGAACGGTACCGCAGTGGTGACGCCGACCGAGCTACGCCGTCGGATTCTGCCGCATGCCTCGCTGGCGGCGGAAGAGAAGATCATCGGCAGCGATGCCGAGCTCGACGAGCGGTTGAAGCAGTGGCGCCGCGAAGGTCTTCGGGTCGGCTTCACCAATGGCTGCTTCGACATTCTGCACCCGGGCCACGTCAAGGTGTTGACCGCAGCGCGCGGTGCCTGTGATCGGCTGATCGTCGGGCTGAACAGCGACGCTTCGGTGCGCCGCCTGAAGGGCGAAAGCCGGCCGGTGCAGCACGAACGCGCCCGCGCCGAGGTGCTGGCCGCGCTCGAAGCAGTCGACCTTGTGGCGATCTTTGAAGAAGATACCCCGCTGCGGCTGATCACGCGGATCGAGCCGAGCGTGCTGGTGAAGGGCGGCGACTACACCCGCGAGCAGGTGGTCGGCCACGAGATCGTTGCGGCCAAGGGCGGCGACGTGCTGCTGGTCGACGTGCTGCCGGGTTTCAGCACCACCTCGCTGGTAGCGCGGGCGCGCGAGGGACAGTCCTGATCATGGTGGCCGTGTCGGATCATCGCGAGAAAGACGCACGATGCTGACGTCGATCCGGTCGTTCACCTATCGCAATTGGCTGATCGCGCTCCACGATCTGCTCGCGACCGCTGCCGCTGTATTGCTCAGCTTCTATCTGCGGTTCGACGGCGAGAACCTGCTGGATCGTTTGCCGCTGCTGCTGAAGATCCTGCCGTACTTCGTCGTCTTCAGCTTCTTCGTTTGTTATCTGTTTCAGCTTACCACCACCAAGTGGCGATTCATCTCGATCCCGGACCTGCTCAACATCTTGCGGGCCGCGAGCGTTCTCACGATCGCGCTGCTGGTGCTCGATTACATTTTCCTCGCTCCCAACATGTACGGGACCTTCTTCCTCGGGAAGACCACCATCGTTCTGTACTGGTTTCTCGAGGTGTTCTTCCTCGCCGGCTCTCGGCTCGCGTACCGTTACTTCCGCTATACCCGCACCCGAAATAAGGCGCGGCGTCTGGATGCGGCGCCGACGCTGCTGATCGGCCGCGCTGCCGATGCCGAGGTGTTCTTGCGCGCTGTCGAGAGCGGCGCCGTGCAACGGCTATGGCCGGTCGGCATCCTGTCGCCCGCGTTCTCGGATCGGGGGCAGACCATTCGTGGCCTTCCGGTACTCGGCGGCATCGACGATCTGCACAATGTGATTGCCGACTTCGCCCACCGAAATCGGCCAATCGAACGCGCCGTAATGATGCCGTCCGCTTTCGAGGCGGAGGCACAGCCAGAATCGGTGCTGATGCGGGCGCGCAAGCTCGGGCTGACGGTCAGCCGCCTGCCGTCGCTCGAGGAGAGCCGCGATACGCCTCGTTTGGCTCCGGTCGCTGTCGAAGATCTGCTGCTGCGCCCCAGCGTCAAGATCGACTACGACAGGCTCGAAGGTCTGTTGAAAGGCAAATCGATCGTGGTCACCGGCGGTGGCGGATCGATTGGGTTCGAAATGTGTGATAGGGTGACGACCTTCGGTGCCGCCCGATTGCTGGTGATCGAGAATTCGGAGCCGGCGCTATACGCCGCGATGGAGAAGCTCTCGGGTAAGGTCAGCAAGACCAAGGTTGAAGGCCGGATCGCCGATATCCGCGACCGTGAGCGAGTCTTCGACCTCATCGGCGCCTTCAAACCCGACCTCGTGTTCCACGCCGCCGCACTGAAGCATGTGCCGATCCTCGAGCGCGACTGGGGCGAGGGCGTCAAGACCAACATTTTCGGCTCGGTCAACGTTGCCGACGCGGCCCGCGCCGCAGGCGTCGAGGCGATGGTGATGATTTCGACCGACAAGGCGATTGAGCCGGTGTCGATGCTCGGCCTCACAAAGCGGTTCGCCGAACTGTATTGTCAGGCGCTCGACCGCGAACTCGCCACTTCTCCGGGTGACAAGCCGGCAATGCGGCTGATCTCGGTGCGGTTCGGCAACGTGCTGGCGTCGAACGGCTCGGTTGTGCCGAAGTTCAAGGCGCAGATCGAAGCCGGCGGACCGGTGACGGTGACGCACCCGGACATGGTGCGCTACTTCATGACCATCCGTGAGGCCTGCGACCTGGTCATCACCGCAGCGACGCATGCGCTGAAGTCACAGCACGCGGATGCGTCGGTGTTCGTGCTCAGCATGGGGCAGCCGGTGAAGATCGTCGAACTGGCGGAACGGATGGTCCGCCTGTCCGGTCTGCAGCCTGGTTACGACATCGAGATCGTGTTCACCGGCGTCCGACCGGGCGAACGGTTGCACGAAATTCTGTTTGCCGAGCACGAGCCGACCACCGAGATCGGCATTCCCGGGATCATGGCTGCGTGTCCGAACGAGTTGCCGTTGGCGACGTTGCGCCAGGGCCTCACCGCACTCGAGACGGCGATCGCGGCTGGGCGCCACGATGAGGTCGTGGCGATCTTGAAGGGGGCGGTGCCTGAATTTCGGATCGAACCGACAGTGCCTACGCCGTAGCTGCGCCCGTGGCTGACGCGTCACGCTTTGCGACGCGCAAACCGCATCAAGAGCGCCGCGACCACCGCGGCGCCGACGGCAAGCAGCACACCATCGGCGGCGATGGAATTCAGCGCGATCGAGACTCCGGCCAGTAGCGCCAGCGCCAGATTGGTCAGCAAGACAAGCCCAACGACTTCGCGTACCGGAAAGCCGTTGTCGGTGGCGCGCTGATAGAAATGGGACCGATGCGCCAGCCAAAACGGCTCACGGCGTATCATCCGCCGTAGCAGCGTCAGGGTGCTATCGGCGAGGTAATACAGCGGCAGGAGCAGCGCTGCGGCGACATGTCCTTGCACGGCGAGCTGTAGCAGGCACCAGCCGAGCAGAAGCCCGATCGGCAAGCTGCCGACGTCACCGAGAAACACTTTGGCGGCGCCCGGCCGGTTAAACGGGGCGAAACCCAGGAGTGCTCCACCGAGCGCCGCGGCAAGCAGCATCGGCGAAAGCGTCAGCGCGCCCAGCAAGCCGAACACTACCAGGGCGGCCGTGACCGGCACGCCTTCGGCAACCGTCATCCAGTCGAGTCCGTCCATGAAGTTGACGAGGTTGACGAACCACAACCCGCCGATCAGCAATGCAGCGCGTTCGAGCCACAGCGGCAGGACAGGGATGATCTGCTCGTCGGAGGGCAGCGTGAGCACGACCGCCCCGACGCACAGCGCTTGCAGCGCGAAGCGTGGCAGCACAGGGATCGGTCGGATGTCGTCGATTGCACCAACGATGGCAATGATGATGGCTGCGGCAAATAACGGCAGGAGCGCCAGTAGCGCGGGAGTGGTCGTGCCGAGAGCCAAGGTCGTGACGACCAGCGTTGCGGCGATGACGGCAATTCCGGCACCCTGCGGCGTGGGTATCTTGTGCGACGAGCGCGCGTTCGGGCGGGCCAGCGCGTAGCGGGCCAACAGCGGCATCAGCACCCAGGTTAGCACGGCACATCCGACTGCTGCGGACATGAAGGCGAATAGCGCGGTCAGACTCGTCCCCATTAGTCGTTGAGCCTGACGCTGAAAAACATCCTGTCGCCCGTGGCGCTGCGCATCGCGCTATTCCGGAACTTCGATCGGCGCATCGCCCTTGGCGGCTTTTTCGGCGCTCATGATCCAGATCAGGCCACCGATTCCTCCGACGACGAAGTAAACGGCACCGAACAGCAATGACACCGCGACGCCGTCACTGGGGTTGAGGCCGGCATAGCCGAACGCCAATCCCATGCTGGCTTCGCGTACGCCCCAGCCGGCGATCGAGATCGGGATCATGGTGATCAGCATGATCGGCGGGACGAGCTCAAACAATTGCACGAAGCCGCTAGGCGATTCGATCGCCCGCGCCACGCACCAGGCGATCACCACCGCGAGAACCGGAATGATCAACGAGGTGGCGACGAGGATCGCTGCGCTTTTCGGAGTCGACAGAACCTTCAGGGCGACTTCGGAGCAGCCGCGCATATGGCGGGTGGCCCAGATCCGGTCCAGCAGATCGAACCGCAGAAACGGCAAAGCCAGGAACACAATGCCGGCGCCGAGCGCGGCAAAATCGAGCAGCATCAATCCGAGACGCCCGTCGGCATTGTCGATCAATCGCAGCGTCCACGGCAGCGTCACGA
>NZ_QTKI01000123.1:0-11836 GCF_010820945.1 Rhodopseudomonas sp. BR0C11 | reverse complement strand
CGGCGAGGCGGCCCTCCTGCGCCTTGTGGTGGAATTGCAGGGCGATCAACAGCGCTTTGATCGAGCGCAGCGGCACCAGCGTCGTGATCACCACCAGCGGCAACCAGAGCGCTGCGTGCAGCCAGAACGGCGGCTGATACTTCACCTCGACGATCAACGCGCACAGCACCACGATGGCGCCGCCGATCAGGATGGTGAAAACCGCCGCGCCGTCACCGACATCGGTGAAGCCGAAGTCGAGACCACAGACCTCACAGCGCGGCGCCAGCGTCAGAAAGCCCGCATACAGCCGCCCCTCCCCGCAACGCGGGCACCGGCACGCAAGGCCGCGGAGCGCGCTCTGCAGGACGGAGGGAGCGTGGCCAACCTGCTCCGTCATTGCGAGCCGAAGGCGAAGCAATCCAGGGTCCGGTGCATCCGGCTCCTGGATTGCTTCGTCGCTCCGCTCCTCGCAATGACCGTTTGGTGATGGCGCATGATCGTTCAGCCTTGAAAACAGGGAGGGCCGCCGCTCGGGCCGCCCTCCTCTGATATCGGGCCGCCTTAGCCGCCGTGCGCCATCGCCGAGGCGCCGTGGCCCCAGACGTAGATGCAGACGAACAGGAACAGCCAGACCACATCGACGAAATGCCAGTACCAGGCGGCAAATTCGAAGCCGAGATGTTGCTTCGGCGTGAAGTGACCGGCGTAGGCGCGGATCAGGCACACCAGCAAAAAGATGGTGCCGACCAGCACGTGGAAGCCATGGAAGCCGGTCGCCATGAAGAAGGTCGCACCATAGACATTGCCGGCGAACGAGAAGGTGGCGTGACTGTATTCGTAGGCCTGCACGCAGGAGAACGTCGCGCCGAGCAGGATGGTGCAGATCAGCCCCTGCTTCAGACCCTTGCGATCGTTGTGCAGCAGCGCGTGGTGGGCCCAGGTCACCGTTGTGCCTGACGTCAGCAGGATCAGCGTATTGAGCAGCGGCAGGTGCCACGGATCGAAGGTCTCGATGCCCTTCGGCGGCCACACCCCGCCGAAGAGGGCCTCGCGGGTGGCGTGGACCGGATCGGCAGGAAACAGCGCCGCGTTGAAGTAGGCCCAGAACCAGGCGACGAAGAACATCACCTCGGAGGCGATGAACAGGATCATGCCGTAGCGGTGGCTGAGCTGCACGACGCGGGTGTGATCGTGCTGATACTGCGCCTCGCGGATCACGTCGCTCCACCAGCTCGCCATGGTGTAGAGCACGCCGATCACGCCGACGCCGAACACGATCGGGGCGCCCTGATACAAATGGTGCATCCAGGACACTGCGCCGAACGCCATGATGAACGCGGACACCGACCCGACGAACGGCCAGGGGCTCGGATCGACGAGATGATAGTCGTGGTGCTTGACGTGCGCCGTGGCCATTGTCGCTCTCCGTTTCGATCCCTCCGGGATGGTGATGCGTGTCCCGGTCGTTTTTGTTGCTGCGTTTCCTGTCAGAGATTGCCCTTGCGCGGTGCCGGTTCGCTCGAAGCCACCGGCTTCGGCGCCGGATCGCGCACCGGGTAGTAGGTGTAGGACAAGGTGATGGTCTTGACGGTGTCGTTCTCCGAATCTGCGGCGAACGCCGGATCGATGTAGAACACCACTGGCATGTCGCGGCTCTCGCCGGCCGCCAGCGTCTGCTCGGTGAAGCAGAAGCAGTTGATCTTGGTGAAGTAGGAACCGACCGTCAGCGGCGTGACGTTATAGGCCGCTTGCCCGACCGTGTCGGATCGTGACAGATTGGTGATGCGGTAGTACACCGTCACCACCTTGCCGATCGGCACCTCGATGTCGCGCTGCTCCGGCTCGAACTTCCACGGCAGCCCGTTGACGTTGGAATCGAAGCTGACCGTGACGGTGCGGTCGAGCGGCGCCGAACTCGGCGCGGCACGCGCCACCTGCGTGGTGCCGTTGAAGCCGGTCGTACGGCAGAACCAGTTATAGAACGGTACCGCCGCGAACGACGCCCCGACCATCAGGGCGACCACCAGACCGCACGCCGCCGCCACCGCCGTATCGCGCCCGAGGCCGCGGCGCGGCGCCGGCTGCTGCGGAGCTTGCGGAAGCGGTGGCGACATCGGCGGCACCTTTCTCACATCGGCCGGTGCAGCACCGCCGGTCCCTTGACCAGCGTCACGGCGAAGAACAGCACCACCAGCACGCCGAGCGCCACTGCGATCGCAATCGAGCGTTCACGCTGGCGCTTCTTCTGCGCATCGGTGAGGACGATACCGGGCGGCGTCTTATGAGCTGGCTCCATCGCGCCCTCCATCAGCCGATCAACCGCAGCACGGCCGCGGCGATGACCTCGACCAGGAGGATCGCAAACAGCGCGAACAGATACAGGATCGAGAACTTGAACAGATTGCGGGTCGCCCGCAGCGCAGCGCTGCCGGAGCGATGGCGATACACCCGTACCGCCAGCACCAGCATCCAGCCGCCGAGCGCCAGCGACGCCACGCCGTAGATCGCATCGAAGTAACCGAGCGGCCATGGCGCCGCCGCCACCGCGACCAGCGCGACGGTGTAGAGCAGGATCTGCAGCCGGGTATGATCGGGGCCGGCTACGACCGGCAGCATCGGCACGCCGGCGCGGGCGTAGTCGTCGTTCCGAAACAGTGCCAGCGCCCAGAAATGCGGCGGCGTCCAGAAGAAGATGATCAAGAACAGCAGGATCGGTTCGACCGCCAGCGATCCGGTCACCGAGGCCCACGCCACCACCGGCGGCAGCGCACCGGCGGCGCCGCCGATCACGATGTTCTGCGCGGTCCAGCGCTTCAGCCACATCGTGTAGATCACGACGTAGAAGAAGATCGTAAAGGCGAGCAGCGCGGCGGCGATCCAATTGACCAGGATGCCCAGCGTGACCACCGAGAAGAACGCCAGCGTCATGCCGAAGGTCAGCGCCTCCGGCCGCGTCACCCGACCGCGCGGGATCGGCCGGTTGGCGGTACGCGTCATCTTGGCGTCGATGTCGTCCTCGTACCACATGTTCAGCGCGCCGGCAGCGCCGCCGCCGACCGCGATGCAGATGATCGCGGTGATCGCCAGCACCGGATGGAAGCTGCCCGGCGCCATCAACAGCCCGACCAGGGCGGTGAACACCACCAGCGACATCACCCGCGGCTTCAGCAGGGCAATGTAGTCGGCGACGCCGGCTTCGGAGATCCGGGGCGCAAGCGGGATCGGATTGACGTCGATGACCGACACGGGCTCACCTCTTCTTTCGAGCTGCATCCGCTGCCGCAACGGTGGCGGCGGATGCAGGTTCCAACACCGGCCTCAGCGCACCTGCGGCAGCACCTCGAACTGATGGAAGGGCGGCGGGGACGACAGCGTCCACTCCAGCGTGGTGGCGCCGGCACCCCACGGATTGTCGGCCGCACGCTCCTTACGGATGAAGGCGAGCGCCATTCCGTACAGGAAGACCAGCACGGCGAAGCCGGAGATATAGGAGCCGATCGACGACACCAGATTCCAGCCGGCGAATGCATCCGGGTAATCGACGTAGCGCCGCGGCATTCCCGACAGACCGAGGAAGTGCTGCGGAAAGAACACCATGTTGACGCCGATGAAGGTGAGCCAGAAGTGCAGCTTGCCGACGGTCTCGTTGTACATGTAGCCGGTCATCTTCGGGAACCAGTAGTACCAGCCCGCGAAGATCGCGAAGACGGCGCCGAGCGACAGCACGTAATGGAAGTGCGCGACGACGTAGTAGGTGTCCTGCAGCACCCGATCGACGCCGGCATTGGCCAACACCACGCCGGTGACGCCGCCAACGGTGAACAGGAAGATGAAGCCCACCGCCCACAGCATCGGCGTCTTGAACTCGATCGACCCGCCCCACATCGTGGCGATCCAGGAGAACACCTTCACGCCGGTCGGCACCGCGATCACCATGGTGGCGGCGACGAAATAGGCCTGCGTCGTGCTCGACATGCCGACCGTGTACATGTGGTGCGCCCACACCACGAAGCCGATCACGCCGATCGCCACCATTGCGTAGGCCATGCCGAGATAGCCGAACACCGGCTTCTTGGAGAAGGTCGAGACGATCTGGCTGATCATGCCGAAGCCCGGCAGGATCAGGATGTACACTTCGGGGTGGCCGAAGAACCAGAACAGATGCTGGAACAGCAGCGGATCGCCGCCGCCTTCGGCCGAGAAGAAGGTGGTGCCGAAGTTGCGATCGGTCAGCAGCATGGTGATGGCGCCCGCGAGCACCGGCAGCGACAGCAGCAGCAGAAACGCGGTGATCAGCACCGACCACACGAACAGCGGCATCTTGTGCAGGGTCATGCCCGGTGCGCGCATGTTGAAGATGGTGGTGATGAAGTTGATCGCGCCGAGGATCGACGATGCACCGGCCAGATGCAGAGCCAGGATCGCGAAGTCGACGGCTGGCCCGGGGTGCCCGATGGTCGATAGCGGCGCATACATCGTCCAGCCGGCGCCGACGCCGTTCGAAGACGGCTCGCCCTCGACGAAGGTCGAGATGATCAGCAGCGCGAACGCGGCCGGCAGCAGCCAGAACGAGATGTTGTTCATCCGCGGGAACGCCATGTCCGGCGCGCCGATCATCAGCGGCACGAACCAGTTGCCGAAGCCGCCGATCATCGCCGGCATCACCATGAAGAAGATCATGATCAGGCCGTGCGACGTGACGAACACGTTGTAGGTGTGGGTATTATGGAAGATCTGAATGCCGGGGAACATCAGCTCGACCCGGATCGCGATCGACATCGCCGCACCGATGATGCCCGCGATCACGGCGAACACCAGATACATTGTCCCGATGTCTTTGTGGTTGGTCGAGTACAGATAGCGTCGCCATCCGGTCGGATGCGCATGCGCGTGATCGTCGTGCGCGTGTTCGGAATGAGCGACCCTTGCAGCTTCCATTGCCATCTTCAGATCCTGACTTGAAAACCTCAGACCTTGCGGTCTCCGTTCGACGTCTTGCGATCCCGCCGCTTAGCGCGTGGCGGAAGCGGCCGAGGCGTAGGAATCGTCACGCATGCGCGAGGCGACCTGCTGCTTTTTCTTCCAGGCTTCGTACTCCTGTTCATTCACCACACGGACGACGATCGGCATGAAGGCGTGGTCGCGGCCGCACAGTTCCGAGCATTGGCCGTAGAAACGGCCTTCCTTTGTGGCCTTGAACCAGGCTTCGTTGAGACGGCCGGGGACGGCGTCGATCTTCACGCCGAACGACGGGATCGCCCAGGAGTGGATCACGTCGGCCGCGGTCGTCTGAATCCGCACCACCTTGTCGACCGGCACCACCATCTCGTTGTCGACGCCGAGCAGGCGCGGCGGGACCGGATTCATCTTGGCCCGCTCTTCATCGGTCAGCATGATCGAGGTGAACTCGATTTTGTCGTCGGGATAGGTGTAGGTCCAGTTCCACTGATTGCCGGTGGCCTTCACGGTTAGGTCCGGCTTCGGAATGTCGAGTTCGAGAAACAAGAGGCGGAACGACGGCACCGCGACCGCGACCAGAATCAGCACCGGCACGATCGTCCAGGCGACTTCGATCAGCGTGTTGTGAGTCGTCTTCGACGGGACCGGGTTGGCCTTGGCGTTGAACTTCACCACCACGATCACCAGCAGCGCCAGAACGAACAGCGTGATCAGAGTGATCAGCCACAGCATGAAGCCGTGAAACCAGACGATGTTCTGCATCACCGGAGAGGCGGGTTGTTGCAGGGTAACTTCCCACGGGGCCGGCTGCCCCATCTCGGCGAATGCGGTCCCGCCGACCGCCGCCGCACAGCAGGCGATCGCGAGTCCCAGCGACCACCGCCCCAAACGCCCCTTCGACACCTTCATGCCGCTGCGCTCCCTATGACTTGTCACAGCGAGCCCGCCGTATCGGCGTGACCGGCCGTGCAGTTTTATTGCGCTCGGCACAAAAGCGTAGCCTAAGTGCGAACGCTTCTTATTCTACTTTTCAAATCACAATTCTCGGGACGTCGCAATGCAGGAGTGAGGGTTCGCGCGTGCAAACAACCCAGGCCTGCTCATCGGTTAAGAATTTTGTCCGGTGCCGCTGACACAGCGTGTCAGTCTTGTGAGGCCGGCTTGACAGATGTGCCCCTCGCTGTAGGCAAAGCACCCGGATGTCACGGAAGCCTGATTCGCTGGCGCGCGCGCTGCCTTCATGGCGCCGTCATTGCCGGTCAGTCGGAACCCGCCGCCGACCATCCCGTTCAACCGTCACCACCTCGGAAACACCTCTGATGGGCTTCGCCAGACTTTCGCCAATCCTTGCCTCGAGCCGCCGCGCTGCGTCCGGGGCCATGCTGGCGGTCGGGTTGATCGCGCTGGGGGCGCTGGCCGGCAGCAGCACGGCTCCGGCCCAGGGCGCGGTGCGGTCGGTGCATGGTGACTGGCAGATCCGCTGCGACACCCCGCCCGGCGCCAAGGCCGAGCAGTGCGCGCTGATTCAGAGCGTGGTGGCGGAGGATCGCTCCAACGCCGGCCTCACCGTCATCATCCTCAAGACCGCCGATCAGAAGAGCAAGCTGATGCGCGTGGTGGCGCCGCTCGGCGTGCTGCTGCCGTCGGGTCTCGGCCTCAAGCTGGACAACGCCGACATCGGCCGCGCCGGCTTCGTCCGCTGCCTGCCGAACGGCTGCGTCGCCGAGGTGGTGATGGACGACAAGCTGCTCGCCCAGCTGCGCAGCGCCAAGACCGCGACCTTCATCATCTTCGAGACGCCGGAAGAAGGCATCGGCTTCCCGCTCAGCCTCAACGGCCTCGGCGAAGGCTACGACAAGCTGCCGTAGGCCGGCACGGGACTCTAACGTCCGCGGCCGCCGTTCCTCAGTCGATAGTCGCCTCGCATCACGCGGCGCCGGCTATGATGCACTGTGTTTCCGCCCAATAGCCGTCATGGCCGGGCCCGACCCGGCCATCCACGGACACACGCACGGCCTCGCTTGAAATCGTGGATGCCCGGGTCAAGCCCGGGCATGACGATCTTTGTGGCGAGACGCTATTGAAACCGTCACGCGTGATCGACGCGGCCTCACACCAGCGTCAACGTCACGTCGATGTTGCCGCGGGTGGCGTTGGAATACGGGCAGACGATGTGGGCGCGGTCGACCAGCGTCTGGGCCTGCTCGCGATCCATGCCCGGCAGGCTGATCTTCAGCTCCACTTCGATGCCGAAGCCGGTCGGGATCGGACCGATGCCGACCGTGCCGGTGACACTGACGTCCTTCGGGATCGGCAGCTTGTCACGGCCGGCGACGAACTTCATCGCGCCGAGGAAGCAGGCCGAATAGCCGACGGCGAACAGCTGCTCCGGATTGGTGCCGGCGCCGCCTCCGCCGCCGAGCTCCTTCGGCGTCGTGAGCGCGACATCGAGATGGCCATCGCTGCTGACGCCGCGTCCATCGCGGCCCCCGGTGGCGGTCGCAGTGGCACGGTAGAGAACCTTTTCGACTGACATGGTGGTGTTCCTTTCGAGGGGTGGTGGTTCAAACAGGGTTGGGTTCGACTATCTCGCGCACATTAATATCGCGCGCGATTTAATTGGCGATGAAACGCGGCGGTCCGGAGGCGGCACTCCATCAGGCAGCCTGAAACAGATTGGCGCGGAGCTTGGTCAGCTTGTTGCGCAGCTCCACGATCTCGTCGAGCGAGCCGCCCATCGCGGCGCCGAGGCAGTCCGGCACATGCTTGAGCTGCAGGCGAAGTGACCGCCCCTCGTCCGTCAGGCTGACGATCACCTGCCGCTCGTCTTCGGCCGAACGGCGCCGGCTAACCAGCCCGCGCGCCTCGAGCCGCTTCAACAGCGGAGTCAGCGTCGTCGTCTCGAGATAGAGCTGCTCGCAGATTTCAGACACGTTGATCTGGTCCCTCTCCCACAGCACCAGCATGACGAGATATTGCGGATAGGTCAGGTCGAACTCGCGCAGCAGGCCGCGATACACCTTGTTGACCCCGAGCAGCGTCGAATACAGCGCAAAGCACAGCTGGTTCTCCAGCTTCTGCTTGTCGCCGCCGCGCGGCAGACGGGTCGATGGGGACGATGGTTTCATGGACGGAGATTTATATCGCGCGCGATATAATGTCAAGCGAGGCCCTGCTGGGCTCATGCGACAACGCCCGTCAAAACGCGCTGGGCGCGAATGAGGCTGGTTCGGCTAGCCGAGTTCGGCAAGCACGGCGGCTAAATTGTCCGCGACGATCTTGGTGGTTGGATGCCCGGGACCCAGCACCTTCTCGCAGATCGCCAGCGCACGCTCGACATACGGCTTCGCCCCGGCAAGATCGCCCTGCGCCTGCAACAGAAAGCCGAGATTGTTCAGGCTCGTCGCCGTCTCCGGATGATCGGGGCCGAGCGCCTTTTCGCGGATCGCCAACGCCCGCTCAAAATATGGCTTCGCCCCTGCAAGATCGCCCTGCGAGTCCAACAGAGCTGCGAGATTGTTCAGGCTCCTCGCCGTGTCCGGATGATCGGGGCCGAGCGCCTCCTCGACGATCGCCAGCGCCCGCTCGTAAACCGGCTTCGCCCCCACAAGATCGCCCTGCGCACGCAGCAGATAACCGAGATTATTCAGGCTCCTCGCCGTGTCCGGATGATCGGGGCCGAGCGCCTTCTCATTGATCGCCAGCGCCCGCTCGTAATAGGACTTCGCCCCCGCGAGATCGCCCTGCGAGTCCAATAGAACTGCGAGATTGTTCAGGCTCGTCGCCGTGTCTGGATGATCGGGACCGAACGCCTTCTCATTGATCGCCAGCGCCCGCTCAAAATACGGTTTCGCCCCCGCAAGATCGCCCAGTGCCTGCAACAGAGCGCCGAGATTGTTCAGGCTCAACGCCGTGTCCGGATGATCGGGACCGAACGCCTTCTCATTGATCGCCAGCGCCCGCTCGTAATAGGACTTCGCCCCCGCGAGATCGCCGAGTGCCTGCAACAGAGCGCCGAGATTGTTCAGGCTCAACGCCGTGTCCGGATGATCGGGGCCGAACGCCTTTTCGCGGATCGCCAGCGCCCGCTCGTAATACGGCTTCGCCCCCGCAAGATCGCCCTGCGCTTGCAACAGATAGCCTAGATTGTTCAGGCTCAAAGCTGTGACCCGATGCTCGGGGCCGAGCAGGACCTCGTTGAGAGACAAACCGCGTTCCAAAAGGGGGCGAGCGGCGGCGTAGGCAGCGAGACACCCTACTCTATATAGTCCCAATTGATTGAGCAGATAGCTAGCGGCTCTCTGGGAGCCTTCGAGCATTGCAGGATCGACATCCGCGAGGGCGAGCGCAATCGCGTCCAGCCGCCTCACACGCGGCCAAACCATGGGTTGGCTGTCAGAATCATGCGGGTAGAGCGCAGCCATCGCTTCAACCAGGCGCCTTTGAAAGTCTTCCGCCACATCTTCGTCCGCTCGGACTATCGCAACCTCGCGAACCAATCGATGCAACCGAATGCAATCCGTCTCGATTGTCGGATCACGTTCATCAGAAATGGCTTCGCGATCGATCAATGCGAAAGCGCGTAGTGCGGCGACAGCTTCGTCGAGCCCATCACCTTCAATTACCGAAGCGAACGATTCACCAAACGCCTCGCGCGCTTCCGAGAACAGGAACAGCGGGATCGGCTCCGGCGCCAGCAACGCGGCACAGGTGATCAAGGGTTCGGCGGCCGGATGCAGCTTTGCTGCCTCGTCGATCGCGAGCGCGAATGTTTTCGCGACCGTGAGCCGATCGTGATAGTCTGTCGGCGCGTCCTTGTCGGCGTCCAGCAGCTTGGCCGGAGCCTGAGTGAAACGCTTCAGGTACTCGGAAAACGATATGCCGGTTCGCTCGCAATAGGCGGCCGCCTGCTCGTGCGCCAATGGCAATCCCCCCAACGCGTCCGACAGCGTCAGAGCGGCCTGACGGTCGCCGGACCGTCCAACTCGCGCCGTCAGGAAATCCGCGCCGACCTCCTCGGGCCAGACCTCGATCTCGACGGGCTCAGCAACGCTACCCCAGTTCGGTGCATTCGAGGTGACGATCAGCCTGGCCTCGCCGGCCCGCTGAACATAGGTACGGATCGCGTTCGCATCGATCGCGTTGTCGTAGATCAGCAGCAGACCCTGCCCGTCGTCGCGCAGCCGCTGCATCACGATCGCGAGCGCGGGCTCCTCCTTCTCGTCGGCGACTACCCAGCCGAGCTGCACGCCGAGACCGACTAGATCGGCGCGCATCGTCGATTCGGTCGCGGCCCTGATCCACCACGTCGCGCGACAGGCGTCGCGGTGCCGTTCGGCGTAGGCCGCCGCCAACACCGTCTTGCCGACCCCGCGCAGCCCGTGCAGAGCGGTGATAGCGACGCAACCGTTGTTGCTCGACAAGGCCGCGTCGATTGCTTTGAGGTCTTGATCGCGGCCGAGGAAGTGCAGCGGGACGGTGATCGGAATATTGGAAATCATCTGAGACTTAGGTGGGTCGGCAGGCGGCCTCGCAGCTTGAGCAGCGGTCGGTGGTTCGAGGTCCCGCGTTAGCTGACCGACGGCCGTCGCAGCCTGAGCAATGAAGTCCTGAAGATCATTGAAGACGGCATAGACCCGCTCGACCTCGCTGCCTTCCTGCATCCGTTTGGCGCGCTCGCGAAACGCATTGAGTTTCTTGAGCCTCTCAGGGTCGGCTTCAACGTCGGCACGTTTGACTGCATGATCCTCGCCCATGATGAACAGTAGAATTGGCCGGCCCAGCCGCATCGCCTCGTTGAATTCAAGTTCGGTGATCGACAGCCGGTCCGGATTCCGGGCCGGACAATACGGGGTCTGTCCATATTTGTGGCCAATCACGCCGATATAGGCGGCCGAGTCGCGGACCATCTTCAGCGAGGCGTCGATCACGTCGGCGTCCGCGCGGGGACCGCTGGTCTCCATCACATTGGGGCGGAAACCGAGTCGCCCGATCGCTTCGATGACCTTGGCCCGGTGCTGTTCGAGATCGGTGAAGGTGCTCGACACCATGATCCCGCGATATGATTTCGGCTCGTGCAACGTCGCGATCCCCCAACCGCTCGACCAGTCCCCCGCCGCACGAATCCGCGATCCTCTCGCAATTCGAGGGGGCACGATTATATTGCCATTGGCTCCGTCCGTTGTAACCCGGTCACTCTCAACTGAAAGTCGCACATGACCAACCCAGCCCAGACCTCGCTCATCGACCGCGCCAATCTCGATCGCGACGAGGTGAGGCGCGAGATTGCGCGGGGGCTGCAGGGGGCGGACGATGGCGAATTGTTTCTCGAATACAGCCAGACCGAGGCGCTCGCCTTCGACAACGGCCGGCTGAAGCAGGCGACCTACGACACCGCACAGGGCTTCGGTTTACGCGCCGTTAAGGACGATGCGGTCGGCTATGCGCATTCCTCCGACGTGTCGCTGCCGGCGCTGATCCGAGCGGCGGATGCGGTCGCTGCGGTGCGCGGCGATTACAGCGGCAGCCTGTCGGTGGCGCCGCCGCACACCAATGTGCAGCTGTATGGTGACGACAACCCGCTCGACGCGCCGGGCTTCGAGGCAAAGGTCAAGCTGCTCGGCGAGATCGACGCCTATATCCGCGACAAGGACCCGCGGGTGCGGCAAGTGTCGGTGTCGGTCGGCGCCACCTGGCAGGTGGTCGAAATCCTGCGCCCCGACGGCGAGAGCTACCGCGACATCCGCCCGCTCGTGCGCGTCAACGTCTCGGTGGTCGCCGGCCAGGGCGACCGTCAGGAGAGCGGCAGCAAGGGTTATGGCGGCCGCGAGCCTTATGCGCGGTTCATCGAGACCAAGGCGTGGCGCGACGCCGCCGATGGCGCGCTGCGCGAAGC